>JBDTDX010000410.1:0-8041 GCA_039922815.1 Granulicella sp. | reverse complement strand
TACGCGCCAAGAATCCCAATCGCAATCGGAAGGTCGAACCCCGATCCTTCTTTCTTCAGGTCTGCGGGGGCCAGATTAATCGTGATCCGCGTCGGAGGCATATCGAAGCCGGAGTTCTTGATCGCCGAGCGCACCCGGTCGCGACTCTCGCGCACCGCCGCATCCGGCAGGCCCACCGTGTGAAACTCCTCCGCATTCAACTTGATGCCGGAGTAGTCCACCTCCACATCAATAATGTGCGCGTCGATTCCATACACCGCAGCGCTACGAACTTTAAAAAGCATGGTTGGCCTGGTGAAACCTTGAGGCAGTGAGATGTCCGCAAGTGTAGCATCACCCCACAACGCCCAGTCAGTCATCGGAGCACCCATGCCCGCAAACGCCGCTCTCTTCCGCAAGCTCGCCCTCGAACTTCCCCAGGCCGTCGAAAGCTCGCACATGAATCATCCCGACTTCCGCCTCAACAACCGCATCTTCGCAACCCTCTCTGGGGAAGCCGAAGGTTGCGGCATGGTCAAGCTCACGCTCGAACAACAAGCAGCATTCCTCGCCGAACTCCCCAGGGTCTTCACCCCAGTCCCCGGAGGCTGGGGCCGCATGGGCATGACCCACGTCCATCTCTCCGCCGTCGATAAAGCCACCCTTCGCGGCGCACTCACTACCGCCTACCGCAACATCGAAGCAAAGCAAGCCGCCAGCAAGCAGAAGCGCACGAAAAAATCGAGCGCCCCAAAGGACTGACCTGCGTCTCAACGCGAACGGCCCTTACGGCAACACGACCGTCTCCTTCGGAGCAACCTCTATCGTCGTCCCGGTAGCATCCGGAACAAAGCGTATCGTCACCAACATCCGCTTGCCGCAAACTCGCACCGTCCACTTCTCTACCCACGGAAGCTTCGGTCCACTGGGCGCACCATTGGGCAGAGTCGTGTCGAGAATATCCGCCACACAACCCGCCACCGCGCCTGCACCGATCGCCGCATACTGCACAGCATCGCGCTGCAACTGAGGCCCCGCATAAGAATGTCCCGGGAACAAAGCCTCCACCTGCGACTTCCCATCCTTGATCGTGATCGAAGCGTTATACAGCCGTTTCACTCCACACGCGATGCCCTCGGTCGTCTCCTTCCAATGGCCATTGACGATCTGCCCATTCGCATCCGTCTCGAACGGTCCAAGCACCTTCGCATTACTGGTATTCATGTTGACGTCCACCTTCGGGCAGTGTGTCGAAAGCGAACTCTCATAGCTTGCATAGATTTCAGTAACCGCCTTGCGATACGAGTCACTGCTGCGAAGCGCGTCGTACGCTCGCGGCGTATTGTCCTGCGCTCGAACCAATCCATAGCTGGGCAGTAGCATCAACGCCACCATCAATAGACGCATCACAAACCTCGATCCAACCGCGAACTCGATCCCGTCAACATAACCCCTCCATCAGATGCCTCTTTCGCGTGTCCCTCTGCGAAACCGTTCCATTCATTTTTTTCAACTCATCGTCCCGCATCGAAGCCATGCGATCTCCCATCCACCGCCACGCTACTCGGCTCACACCACTCGTGCAACCGCTAGTGAGGGTGGCGAACCCGATACCGCTCCTACTCCGCAACCCGTCCCGCAATTCACTCCGCCAATTCAGTCATACACGTTGCATCGCAACACCGCACGCAGGAGACAGCCACAATACTCCCGCTCACGTACGCACGCGAAACACCGCTTTTTCACTGGCGATTTCTCATCGCGCGCAGCACCCACACAAGCGGTTTCAACAATCATGAACCGATAAACATGCTTGACGAAGAGTACCGTCGCGCATTCGGCACCGGCACTTCAAGTCCATTTCTACGTCCTGCGCGAGACGCCCAAATGGAACGCGATGAAAAAAATAATTCATTCCAAGCGTTTTTTTCTTGACACTGATTTTGCACAAAACTATACCTTCGTTAGCTGCAACGCAGCGTGTTGCGGCACCGATGCTTGATCAATAGGGAGAACAGGCAAATGGCAACTAAAAAAGCAGCGAAGAAGGCAGCAAAAAAAGCAGCTCCAAAAAAGAAGTAATCCAACCAGGCAAACGCAGAACGGGGGACGCAGGCAGCGTCCCCCGTTCCCGTTAACACCTCACTCCTTACGGTGCAGCAGTAGGCGCAGGTGCAAGTTGAGGCGCACCCTTGGGCGTCGCCAGATATCCGGACACCTTGTTCTTCTCCATCGAGTTCACCACGATCTCATACAACATTGGGGTCTTGCCGCTGTAGAACTGTACCGGCTCATCGAGGCTCTTATCCTTCTTCTCGATGTTCCGGTCGTCCGCGCTCACATTCAGCGTAAAGCGCGACCGCTTGTCGTCTACCTTCTTCAACTGCAGCTTGACCGTCGACACCAGGAGCGGCTTCGCGCCCTTCTGCAGCGTGAACTCGTAGTAGTTGCGATCGCCCTTGTGCTTCAGCATATCGAGCTCGTCGTGATTCGTCGCGATCAATCCGCTCATCACGCCCGCATCCCCCATCACGCGATTCAACTGCGTCTTGGTCGCTTCCAGGTCAGACTTCGTCGTCGCAACATCCGTCTTCACGCCGCCCACATCAGTCTTCACGCTGGCCACGTCGGTCGAGACCGCACCAATCTGCCGCTGCGCCACAGCCTGCTGCTTTTCCAGCCGAGCCGTCTCGCTCCGTTGCGATGCAAGAATGGCAGCGGTTCGATCCTCAATCTGTTGCTGCGTCATGCCCACGCTTCTGCCCAGCGTCTCGGTCGTCGCCCGCAGCTTCGCGTTCGTCTCATCGAGCTGCGAAGCAAGCTGCGTATTCTTCTGGTCCGCATCCGCCAGATGTTTCTCAGCAACGCCGATATGATTCTGCAATCCATAGCACCACACCAGCGCGCCAAGTGCCGCCAATAAGGCCACCACGACAACGCCAATAAAAATTCCTGATGCCGACCGCTCCGTGCCACCTTCGTTTACGCTCATTCGTTCGTCTCCTGAAGATTTGACTTGCTCAGCGATTTGGAAAGCCTTGCCTTTGGTCGTCCCTATTGTCACAGCACCGGGCGATTTAGGCCACAGAAAGCTTCAAACAAGCCCAGGGCGTGATCGCCCACCATAGCCGATATTCGGCCACATCCCCGTGACAACACTTTCTCCCCTGCGCTATAACCGAAGATGTCTTAGCATCTATCTATCAGGAGAGCGTCATGTCCACTGCTACCGCACCCAAGGCCCCCAAGGGTCTCGAAGGCATCGTCGCCACAACCTCATCCATCTGTTGGATTGACGGCGACGCCGGCGTTCTCTCCTATCGCGGTATCGATATCCACGAGCTGGCCGACCACTCCACCTTTGAAGAGACCACCTACCTTCTCTGGTTCGGCAAGCTTCCCAATGCGACCGAGCTCGCCGCCTTCACCAAACAGCTCGCTGACGCCCGCCACCTGCCCGCCAAGGTGCTCGACCTCCTCCACAGCGTCCCCACCGATGCCACCCCCATGCAGGTCCTTCGCACGGCGACCTCGCTCCTCAGCATCTACGACGCCGACGAAGCCGACAGCTCGCACGATGCCAACGTCCGCAAGAGTATCCGCATCACCGCGCAGATCGCCATGATCGTCGCCGCCTTCGACCGCATCCGCAAAGGCAAGTCCGTCGTCGAGGCCGACTATTCTCTCTCGCACGCAGCCAACTTCCTTTGGATGCTCAACGGTGAGAAGCCCTCCGACACAGCCACCCACGCCCTCGATATCGCGCTCGTCCTGCACGCCGATCACGAGCTCAACGCAAGCACCTTTGCCGCGCGCGTCATCGCCGCCACACTCGCTGACATCCACTCAGCTATCACCGGCGCCATCGGCGCTCTCAAGGGACCACTCCACGGCGGCGCGAACGAGGCCACCATGCGCCTCCTCTATGCCATCGACAAGGCCGGCGCCGACCCCGTCGAATACGTCAAGCAGATGTTCGTCGAGAAGAAGAAGATCTCCGGCTTCGGCCACCGCGTCTATCACACAGAAGACCCACGCGCCACGCACCTTCGCCGCATGTCCGAAGAGCTCGGCAAGGCCGCAGGCAGCACCAAGTGGTTCGATCTCTCGCGCAAGATCGAGCTCTACATCAAGGCCGAAAAGAAGCTCAATGCCAACGTCGACTTCTACTCCGCCTCCACCTACACCACCCTCGGTATCGACATCGATCTCTTCACGCCCATCTTTGCCATCAGCCGCATCGCCGGATGGGCGGCGCACGTCATCGAGCAGCACGACAACAACCGCCTCATCCGCCCCCGCGCTGAGTACACCGGCCCCGCCTACCCCGCTCCCTACATTCCGATCGAGCAGCGCTAAAAAAGATCCGGCCATCACAGCACTTCGCCATCTACCAGAGGGGTTGGCAAACACCTCGGAAGCTGCAATCCTCGTTGCAGCGATTGCAAAAAAGTGTCCGTCGCAGGAGCCGCGTTTTGCCTGTACGATCCTACCTGCCTGTCCTCTTGCTCGGCATGATGCTTGGGCTTCCCCGGCTCGCCCTGTCGCAGGCAACCGCACAGGCCCCTTCAGGCGCCCCCGTAAAATCGATAGCGCCCTATCTCTCGAACGTACTTCATGGAGCCAACGCCAGCCTCACCCTCACCTCGCTGCATGATTCCGTCACCGGCTGGGCCACCCTCGCCACTCCCGCCCTCGGCTATCGCATCGACGATCACTTCAGCGTCGATGTCTCGATCCCCGTCTACTTCTATCGCCTGGCAGAGAGCCTCTCCCGCAAGCCGCGGCCGGACTCCCGCCTCGTAGCCCGGCGCAGCGAACCCGGCGACCTGATCGTCGGCCTGCACGCCGACTTCTCTCCCCGGCTGGCCGACTACCAACTCACCGGCCTCATCGCCGTTCCCACCGGCGACAAGCTCTACGGCCTCACCACCGGCCGCGTCACCTTTGACGTCACCAACGATTTCCAGCACACCTTCCGTCACGTCACGCCAAACGTCGAGCTAGGCATCGGCGACTCCAGCGCACTCATCAACCGCCGGGTCACGAAAAACTACACCTCCCTCGGCCCACTCGCTCACTTCCAGGTCGGCATCGGCATCAATCTCCCTCGCAACGCTTTTTTTGAAAGCGACGTCTACGAGCAACTCCCCATCGGCGATCAGAAGATCTACGGTCCCACCCGCGACGGCAAAGCCACCATCGTCATCGGCCACAACATCTCCGAGGACAACGGCTTTACCAACCTGATCGACTTCCCCCTCAATCGCCGCACCACCTTCTCCGACTACTACAACCGCAGCCTCCACTTCAACACAGATACCGTCGCCATCGGCTTCACCTTCAACCTCCGCGCCGCGCCGCAGATCGATCTCGCCGACCCCAACTTCGACGATCTCTTTCGCTAGAGCCGAACCGCGCCATTACTTTCAATGCGCGAACCCACCTGTGGTGCAATAAGAGCATGGCCTCCATCGAACTCCCCTCCGCCGGCGAACAACGCCAGCAGAGCATCTTCACCCGTACGCCGCTCATGGCGCTCGCCGTCGCCGCCTTCGGCATCGGCACGACCGAGTTCATCATCATGGGCCTGCTGCCCAATCTCGCAGCCGATCTCAACATCAGCATCCCCAAGGCCGGAACCCTCGTCTCCGGCTACGCGCTCTCCGTCACCATCGGCGCTCCCATCGTCGCCATCGCCACCGCGCGTATGGAGCGCAAAGCCGCGCTGCTCCTGCTCACCATCGTCTTTACCCTAGGCAACCTCGCCTGCGCCATCGCACCCACCTACGGATTTCTACTCGCCGCCCGCGTCCTCACCGCCCTCTGCCATGGAGCCTTCTTCGGCATCGGTGCCGTCGTCGCCGCTGGCCTCGTTCCCCGCAATCAGCGCTCGCAGGCCATCGCGCTCATGTTCTCCGGCCTCACCCTCGCCAACGTCCTCGGCGTCCCCGCCGGTACCGCGCTCGGACAAGCCTATGGCTGGCGCATGGCCTTCTGGGCCATCGTTCCCATAGGCGTCGCCGCCTCCATCGCCGTCTTCTTCCTCGTCCCCAAACAGCCCGCCGCCACCGGCGGCATCACTCACGAGTTCCGCGTCCTCCGCAACCCGCAGGTCCTGCTCGTCCTCGGGATCAGCACTCTCGGCTCGGCGGCCATGTTCTGCATCTTCACCTACATCACGCCTACCCTCGAAGTCGTCACCCACGTCTCCCCGCACACCGTCACGCTGGTGCTCCTGCTCTTCGGCATCGCCATCACCATCGGCAACTTCCTCGGAGGCACCTTCAGCGACTGGCGTCCGACCGCCTTCCTCAACACCGTCCTCATCGTCATCGTTCTCACCGACCTCGCGCTCTACGCCGCCGAGCCCTTCGTCGTTCCCGCCATCGCCGTCATGCTGCTCTGGGGAGCGCTCCTGTTCTCCGTCGGCGCCGCACTCCAGTCCCGCATTGTCGATCAGGCCTCAGCCGCACCCAACCTCGCCTCCACACTCAACCAGGGAGCCTTCAACCTCGGCAACGCCATCGGCGCGTCCCTCGGCGGCCTCCTGCTCACCGCCGGATACGGCTACCGCCAACTCCCCCTCGCCAGCGCCGCCATCGCCCTCATCCCCCTCAGCCTCGCACTGTTCTCAACCCGGCTCGCCCTCAAGCCCAGCCGTACTTAGCCACATCAACACAAATCCATCGCGCTCGTAGAAGCCGCATTCCACCATGCCCGGTGGCGTAAACTTTAACCATGCGCCGCATCTACATGGACGCCAACGCCACCACACCTCTGCTCCCCGAGGTCTTCGAGGCCATGCGCCCCTTCTGGATCGAAAACTTCGGCAATGCCAGTTCCATCCACCAGCAGGGTCAGCAGGCCCGCGCCGCCGTCGACCACGCCCGCGAGTCCGTCGCCCGCCTCCTCCGCTGCCGAGCCTCCGAGATCGTCTTCACCTCCGGCGGCACCGAGGGCGACAACCTCGCCCTCTTCGGCACCCTGGTCACAGGCGACCATCTCATCACCACGCAGATCGAACACCACGCCGTCCTCCACGCCGCAGAGGCCCTCGCCAAACGCGGCATCGACGTCACCTTCCTCCCCTGCACTCCTTCCGGCCTCATCGAGCCCGCCACCCTCCGCGCCGCCCTCAAGCCCAACACCAGACTCGTCAGCATCATGCTTGCGAACAACGAGACCGGCACCATCCAACCTATCGCCGAACTAGCCGCCATCGCCCACGCCGCCGGTGCTCTCTTCCACACCGACGCCGTGCAAGCCGCCGCCAAGCTCCCCCTCGATCTGAACCCAAAAGGCGCTTTGCACGATGTAGACCTACTCACCCTCTCCGGCCACAAGATCTACGCTCCCCAGGGGATCGGTGTCCTCTTTGTCCGCCGCAACGTCCGCCTCGCCCCACTCTTCCACGGCGGAACGCACGAACGTCAGCGCCGCGCCGGAACCGAAAATGTCCCCGGCATCGTAGCCCTCGGCAAAGCCGCCGAACTAGCCGCCGCCTGGCTCAACCCCGCTCCGGAAGAGTCGGCACCAACTCCGGTGACCCCATCGCAATCTCCGGTTACCCCATCCAAAACTCCGGGTGCCCCATCCTTCGCGTCCTCTGCGAAGGGTGGGATCTCACAATCCCCCACCGCCGCCCTCACCGCACTCCGCGACCGCCTCGAGCAAGGCATCCTAGCGCAGGTCGAAGAAGCAGGCGTCAACGGCACAGGCACTCCCCGCGTCGCCAACACCACTAATATGTATTTTGATCACGTCGAGGCCGAAGCTCTCGTCATCGCACTCGACCTCAAAGGCCTCGCCGTCAGCGGAGGCTCCGCCTGCCAGTCCGGCGCCACCGAGCCCTCCCACGTCCTCACCAGCATGGGCCTCACCGACGCCCGTGCCCGCGCCAGCATCCGCTTCTCCCTCTCCCGCCTCACCAATGAAGAAGAGGTCGACTACGCCCTCACCCTCATCCCCGCCGCCGTAGCCCGCCTCCGCACCCTCAGCCCCACCTGGCACCAGCACGAAGCAAACTCAGCAGCATAATCGACCTACAAATACCACGGAA
>JBDTDX010000409.1:0-5770 GCA_039922815.1 Granulicella sp. | reverse complement strand
CGGGCGGGTTGGGGAATGCCAAGGTCGGCGGCGGCTGGGATGCTTTGCGAAGTGGACCATTGGCGCTGGGCGGTGCGGACTTTGTCGATGCGCTGGAGCCAGAGCTGGATGGTGAGGTCGAAACGCTCGAGATTGTTGGTGAGGAAGTAGGGGCGATTGCTCTTGAGCCATGCGGTCTGGTAGAGGTCGCGCATGAGGGAGTAGCCGTTGCGGAGGTCCTGGAGCTTGCCGTTGGGGGAGTTGATGTTGTTGAGCTCGCGGGCGACGTCGGTGCGGTCGATTTTATTGCGCGAGGATTGCAGGGAGTAGGCGTGGGCGTAGCTGGCGGCGATCTCGTCGGAGACCTGGAACTTGAGGCCGATGAGGTCCATGCGGCGTGCGCCGAGGTCGAGGGCGTCGAGCGCGTCCTGCTCGCGGAGACTGGGGTTGGCGGAGCGGGCCTGGGCGACGAGGGTGATGGCGCGCTCGGCGTGGAGACGGAGTTCGGCGAGGAGGGGACGGAGCTGGACAGCGAAACGTTGCCCGTCGAACGACCACGGATCGACCCAGAAGGTGAGGTCGGTGGCGTCGGCTTTGAAGGGGGAATCGTGCAGGAGTTTGTGGGCGGCCATGAGCTCCTGCTGGGCCTGGTCGATGCGACCGGTGGAGTCGCCGTGGAAGACCTCTCCGTAACTGGACTGGAAGGCGGGGATGGAGGCTTCGCCCTTGTGCCATGCGGCTTCGGCTCCGAAGAGGACGCCGTACCAGTCGTTGTCGGCGAGGGTTTCGCCGTCGTCGTTCCAGATGGTGTTGAGTTGACCGGTGATGCCGGCCTTCTGCCCCTGGGCGGTGAACTGCTGGATATTGGCGAGGGCGTTGTTCCAGTCGGGATAGACGCGGGACCAGTTGTTGATGCCGGGGGCTACCCATGTCTCCATGCCGGCGTTGGTGAAGGGAGTGATGTAGCGGGCGAAGCCTTCGGGGTGGGGGTTGTACTCCCATGCTACGGCGATGGTGGCTTTTTTGAAGTCTGCGGGGAGCTTCTTGACGAGGTCGGGATCGTGCATGGCGATGTCTCCCCAGAAGAGGAGCTTTCGGTTGAGAGGCTTGAGATCGGTGACGATCTGCTGCATGTAGTTGAGGTAGACGGCACCGAGACCCTGGGCGTCGACGGCGGCTTTGGTTTGACCCTTGCCGAGCTCGACGGTTTCATCGGCACCGATGTGCAGGAAGGGGCTGGGATAGATGGTGGCTAGTTCGGAGAACATGCCGTGGATGAGCTTGAGTGCCTCGGGCTGCGCGGGGGCGAAGACCTGGCCGTGCGGCGTTTCGGCGAGTGGTGCGTACTGCTCCCAGTTGAGGAGGTAGTGGAGGTGGCCGAAGGCTTCCTGCTCGGGGATGACGGTGATGTGATATTTGGCGGCGTAGGCGACGAGTTCGCGGGCCTGTGCCTGGGTGAACGTACCGCCGGGCGGCGCCATGAGCGGGAGGTTCGTGTACTGCATGGTGTGTTCGAAGTAGGGCGAATAGATGTTGACCTTGTAGGCGGCGAGGACGCGGATCTGCTTCTTTTGGTAGTCGAGGGTGGGGACGGGGCCGCGGGAGAGATCGTCGGAGAGGCCGCGATAGCGGAGGGCTGGCCAGTCGCGAATGGTGGCGGCGTGGAGGGTGGCTTGCCGGCCGTTTCCTTCGATGAGTTGCTTGACGGTCTGGGCTCCGTAGAAGATGCCTTCGGCGGTGGCGGCGGTGACGTTGAGCGAGGTTGCGCTGGGGGTGATGAGGTAGCCTTCGGGCTTCATCTCGTCTGGGAAATTGGCGACGGGGTGGGTGGCGAGGCGGGTGAGCTCGATGGGGAATCCGGCGGCGGAGATGGTGATGCCGCGTTCGCGCAGGGTGGCGGCGAGGTCGTCGGCGGCGAACTGATCTTCGCTGGAGCAGGCAGCGCAGACGATGCGGACGCCGTTGGTGAGGCGCTGATCGGCCTGGGCGCGCACTTCGCGTGGGATGGGGATGAGCTTGAGCGACTGGGCTGACGCCGGGAGGGAAACGAGGGTTGCGGCGAGAAGCGCGGGGATGGTCGAGCTGGCAGCATTGCGAAAAGAAAGCATGATCCCACGGTAAATGAGAGTGGCGTGGAAGGGAATGTAAGCTACGGTGGCTGGTGGCAAAGGCGGTCTGTGAGATCGATTGGCTCGAATGTTAAATGTGATGAGCGTTGAGGTGAATCTTCCGTGAATCGCTGCTGGAATTCTCTCTCTGTTAATGCGCGTCAAGAAAGATCGATCTCAAAGAGCAAAGGAAACCGCGCGACCCAGAGGAACCGTCTGAGGTGGGTTGTGTGCTCCGACTGCCTTCTTACTGAGAGAGGTTCCATGACCAAGCAATTACAGGCTGCCGTTGCGATGATGTTGATCGTTGGATCGGCATCGATACCGGCACAGACAGTTACGAAGACGTCGAAGACTCACAAAAAAGTGGCGACCAGGACTGAGTCTGCGGTAGCTCGCGAGATACGCGAGCTTCGGGAGCAGATGCAGAGCCAGCAGGCGCAGATCGATGCGTTGAGGTCTCAGAACGCGGAGAAGGATGCGAAGCTGGCGGCTGCGTCGCAGGATGCACAGACGGCTACGGCCACTGCTGCTTCGGCGACTGCACAGGCGCAGAGTGCTAGTTCGAGTGTTCAGGCTAACGCCGATGCGGTGACGAATCTGAATACCACCGTGAATGATTTGAAGAGCTCGAACTCGGGTCTGGCGCAGACGATCAGCGACACGAAGAAAGATTTGACGGAGAAGATTGATTCGCCAACGGTGCTTCACTATAAAGGCGTGACGATTACGCCAGTGGCGTTCTTCGCGGCTGAGACGGTGTATCGTTCGCGCTCGACGGCTTCGGATGTGAACACGCCCTTCAACTCGACGCCGTTTCAGAATTCGGGACAGGCGCATGTGAGTGAGTTCAACTTCTCGGGACGTCAGAGCAGGCTGGGTGGCCTTTTCGAGGGCAATACGGGACCGTTCAAGCTGGCCGGTTACTTCGAGGCTGACTTTCTTTCGGCAGGTGTGACCAGCAACAGCAACCAGAGCAACAGCTATACGTTGCGGCAGCGGCAGATCTGGGGTCAGGCGGCGACACGAGGCGGCTTTACGGTTACCGGCGGCCAGATGTGGTCGCTGGTGACCGAGACGAAGAAGGGGACGGACAATCGCACGGAGAATCTGCCGATGACGGTTGACGCCCAGTACCACGTTGGCTTTAGCTGGGCACGTCAGCCGGCGATTCGGTTCCAACAGAAGATCGGCGGATTGACGGCGGCGGTTGCGTTGGAGCAAGCGCAGATTGTTTATTCGGCTACGAACGCGAACGCTAACTTTTTTATCGGGAACGCCGGGACTGGCGGTGGTTTGTATAACGCGACCGCCAACTACTCGAACAACATCGCTCCCGACCTGATTGTGAAGTTTGCTTACGACACGCCGCATTTCGGTCACTATGAGATTGGTGGACTGGCTCGCTTCTTCCGTGATCGCTACTACCCCAACCAGACGCTGGCGACCCCTGCGGCGGTCGGTGCGGTGAACGATACCAAAGTTGGCGGCGGCCTGATCGCGAACGCTCGCGTTCCGGTAACCAAGTTCGCGGACGTTGGGGTTCACGTTCTTGCGGGTACGGGCGTTGGGCGGTATGGGACGTCGACGCTTCCTGACGTGACGGTTCATCCGAATGGAACGCTTGCGCCGATTAAGTCTTACCAGGGATTATTTTCTCTGGAACTGCATCCCGTCAAGAAGCTGGATGTATTTGGCTATGCGGGTGGCGAGTATGCACAGCGCACGGTCTACCTGAGCACGCTGGGCGCGAGCACCGGCAAGCTGGTCGGCTATGCGCCGCCGACGGTCAATAACGCGGGATGCAATGCAGAGACGCTGCCGGCGGTTCCGGGCTCCGGTCTGGGGTCGATTGGTACAGCGGGTGGTGCGCCTTACGATCCTTCGAGCAGCTGTGGCGCGGTGACGCGTGCGGTTCTTGCAGGGACGGCTGGCTTTACGTACCGTCTCTACAACAGCCCGAAGTTCGGCCGCTTGCAGTACCAGGCAACGTATACCTACCTGAAGCGTGAGACGTGGACGGGCATTGGTGGTTCGCCGAACGCAACCAACAATATGATCTTCACGGGAATGCGCTATTACATTCCGTGAGAAGATCGTTGTATCGACAAGGGGCACTCATCATGGGTGCCCCTTGTTGTTGGGAGCGGAGACCTGGATCGAGCGGGCGGAAGGTCGTGGCTCCCCGTCAGTGCTGCGTGTAGAATCTCCTCGGTTGAATCGGGACATAATTATGGCGTCGAAAATAGAGCCATCATTGACGCGTCAGCCAGCCCTTTCAGGCGACTTCACCGACCCTGTGTTCAAGATCAAGATCTGCAATGGACCACGAAAAAACAAGGAGTTTGGCATGACTTACTCAAGGCGGCAGTTCGGAAAGCTTGCACTCACGAGCCTTCCGTTGGCGACAGCAGCGTTATCTAACCCGAAGATTCTTTTTGCAGCCGGTAAGCCGAACTCGAAGTTCAATGGGGTTCAAATTGGGGTGATCACGCCGTACAGCTATCACAACATGCCGAACGATGCGAAGTCGCTGCTTGAGTACATGGTTGCGGATGGGATCAATGCGACGGAGATTCATTCGGAGCCGATTGAAGAGTGGGCGGGAGCGCCGAAGGCTCCGCAGATGCAGCGGCCTGCTGGTGGGCTGGGGGGACCTGGGCGTCCCCCTGCGCAGCCGAATGCAGCGCGTGCACCGCGCGTGATCACGCCGGAGCAGAAGGCACATGCAGAGTCTGTGAACGCGTGGCGGCTGTCTACGCCGCCGGCGAAGTTCGAGGAGTTCCGCAAATGGTATGCGGATGCTGGGGTGTCGATCTATGGGTTCAAGCTGGGGCTGACGAACGAGATGTCGGACGAGTTGTATGACTGGACCTTCAATGTGACCAAGGTGCTTGGCGCGAATCAGCTCACGATGGAGATGCCGGATGGGGACTCCGCGCTTACGGCGCGTATTGGCAAGTTCGCGGCGAAGCACAAGATGATGGTTGGCTACCATGCCCACTTGCAGGCCAAGCCGGATACCTGGGACGAGGCGATGTCGCAATCGCCGTATAACGGGATCAATATCGATATGGGCCACTACACCGCGGCCGGTAATACCGATCAGGTCGCGTTCCTCAAGAAAAATTACGCGCGCATCACGAGCATGCACCTGAAAGATCGCAAGAGCCCGGCTCATGGCGAAGCGAATATGCCGTGGGGAGAGGGCGACACTCCGATCAAGGAGTTGCTACAGACGATGAAGAAGGAAGGCTATAAATTTGAAGCCACGATCGAACTGGAGTATCCCGTTCCTGCGGATTCGACCAGCGGGAAGGAAGTCGTCAAATGCCTGAATTATTGCAAGGCAGCGTTGGCGTAGCTTTCTTGAGCGACAAAATGATTGGGACGATTGCGCGGACAGGGCAGGGCCGAGCGCCCCTGTTCGGGCGCAATTTCACTGGAACAGACAAGAAAATCGCTATCGAGGATGACAGCGGGCGACGTGTGGAGGATGATGGATAGTGTTTTGATATCGTCTGTAACGGAGGCAGGAAACTAATGGGCTATACGCGACGCGGGGTACTGACAGGGTTAGGGCTTGCGGGACTGAGCGCGGCGATGCCACCCCTGCTCCAACGAGCAAGCGCTGCAGCGGCCAAGGATGCGACGGGGAGCTGTCCTTTTCGGCTGGCGGTCAT
>JBDTDX010000408.1:0-6977 GCA_039922815.1 Granulicella sp. | reverse complement strand
GGGCACCCGCTAAAGCCGTGACCTTTCAAAGCCGGGGCTTAACCAGGGCTTAATCAGAGGTCGTAAGCCCTGGAGATGCGCGGTGGTGCCGGTCAGCGGCTTGATGCCGGCACTGCTGCGTGATGACGGCGGTTCATGACCAGCCCCTTCACAGCCCAGAGCAACTGGAGTACTCCCACCAGGAGCACGAGTTGCAGGACGGCGTGAATGCCTTGATTGAGTGAGGCTGCCTGCTGCACGCGTGCCGGGTACATCACGGGTTGGGCCAGGATCACATAGTCATGCGCCCGCAGCAGGATGACCAGAAGGGCAAGTCCGCCAATCTTCTCGACGATCTTGAGCGGTCGCCTCCAATCGCGCGCGGATCGGAAGATCGCAATCGCCTTGAAGAGGAGCTGCATCAGGTTGAACGCGACCAACACCCAATAGAACGTGTACAGCACCGGCGCCAGATCGATCGAAAATTTGTGGAGATACCAGATTCCGGGCCCAAAGAAGAGGTAAGGAAAGCGCGGGAACGCCAGCAACCACACCATAAAGGATGCGTGGAAGATGAGGTCGGCCAGTGGATACTTCGGCAGGTTCCGGGTCTCCTCCGGTTCGACCTTCGCGAGCGTGTTTGGGTCCCACTTCGAGGTCAGAATCGTTCGTTTCGGATAACGGGTATGGAGGAAGGCCGCCGCTGCGAAGAAGAGGGTGATCCAACTCCAGAAATAAAACAGCGCCGCAAAGATCTTCATCCCCAGATGCAGTGCGGGATGCGGCTGCGGAGGACCGTAGATCAGCTCGATTCCGCCAGACACCGCGACGATCGTCGCCACGATGAATAGCGTTCGGCTCAACGCCAGCCAGTAAAACGGGAAGACCTCTGGACCGATCAGTGAGCGGCGCGGCTGGTATCGGGCCGCCACAATCGACGGGTTTCCATGTTCGCGGAGAATCTCTGCGACCTCCGCCTGGTTCAGTGCGCGGCCCAGCGACTCTTCTTTATCTTCCATCTGCGCCAGAAGATTCGCATGCAATTCCGCCAGCGTGTCGTTCTTGCTCGCTCCGGGGAGATAGCGCCCCACGGCAGCCAGGTAGCGTTCCAGCAAATCGGTTTGTTCCGTCATGGTCATCCTTCCTTCAGAATCGTGTTCAGCGAGTCGTTGATTCCTCGCCATTCCGCCAGCAGCAGCTTCAAAATTTCCTCGCCAGCAGCGGACAAACGGTAGAAACGCTTGTTGCGCTTCTCTTCTTCCCGCCATTCGCTCGTCAGCAACCCCTGCGTCTCCAGCCGGCGAAGCAAGGGATACAGCGTGCTTTCCTCGATCGAAAGGCCCTGGCCTGCGAGTGCCTTTCGCAGCGTGTAGCCGTAATGCTCCGCCCGCAACTGCACCAGTACGGCAAGAACCAGGCAGCCCCGGCGCAGCTCAAGCCGGAGCGAATCGAATAAGTCGTTTTGGAGGTTCTCAGTCATACTGTTCTGTACACACTGTATGGTAAACAGTGTATACCGTCAAAGATAAAACCGCTTAATTAAGCGAAAAGAGCCGTGCGTGAAGCCGGGCCCCTTATAGAGGCCTACCTGTTTGGTTTTGTGGCGAAATCGCCTCTTTGGAAATAAAGACTTTTCAGCTATGTGATCAGGATTATGAAGTCACTTGGTGACACAGCGCGCTGTCAGCTGCCAGCCAGTGCTTCCGAGTTCCACTTCGATCTTTTGGCCATTGAGAACGGGTGAGTGTTTGGCGAAGGGCCAGAAATGCTCCATTTTCTGTTTGTCGGTCCATTCGGGGAACATCACCGTGTGCCGGACAGCCTGCATAAACTGACCATGAGTAAAGAGGAAGACAGGGCCCTCTGAGCCTAAACGCTGGAGTTTCTCTAAAGTGGTCTCCGCACGACGCAACAGGTTCGCAAAGCTCTCAGCTCCCTTCCCGTCCTGATAATCAGGCTGGACGGCCTGCCAGTAGGCCTCGATATGCGGATCTCGCTCGACCTTCAAGGTTCCATTCCATCGGCCTGGTTCCAGATAGGTAAACTCCTGGATTGGCCATATCTCAACCGGCACGCCTGGGAAGCGCTCGATGGTAGGCTGGGCGGTTTGTTGGGCGCGAAGATAGGGGGAAGTAACGATGAGTGCCGGAATCTCGTTCCAACTTGCGGCCAGCTTCCTAGCCTGCTGCCATCCCTTATTGGTCAACTCCAAAAGCTCGTGGTCGTGCGACGCTATGCCAGCATTGCCGGTACTCTCTCCGTGGCGTATGAACGTTGCTTTCATACTTTCAACCTACCTTCCCGGAGGACGCATATCCACCCCATTAAAGCTATCAAACGCGCGAAGGCCCGGCATGAAGCCAGGCCTTTGTTGCTGTGTTTCAAGGTTTTGCGGCGAAGCCGCGTCAGCCTCGATGGCAGATCGTCAGATGCGCATGGGCATGAGGATGTAGCGGTATTTCACGTCTTCGTTGCCGTCTTCGGGCCGCATCTGGCCTGCGCTTTGTGCGTCCTTGAACTCAAGGCGGACTTCGCCCTGGTTGCCGGTGGCTTTCAGGAAGTCGATCAGGTACTGGCTGTTGAAGCCGACGACGAGCGGATCGTAGTTGTAGGGGGTCTCGATCGTGTCTTCCGACTCGCCGGAATCGGTCGAAGAGGAGGATAGCTTCAGCTCGTTCTGCTCCAGCCTAATCTTGATCGCGCCCGAGCGCTCGTCGGCGAACTGCGCAACGCGCTGGATGGAGCTCATCAGGTCTTCGCTGCGCACGATGACGAACTTATTGTTGTCGCGAGGCAGGACTGCCTCGTAGTTGGGGAACTGGCCGGTCAGTTTGCGGCTGGTCAGCACGCGCCCGCCTACCCTGAAGAAGAGCGTCTGGTCGTCGTCGGCAAAGTCGAGCGTCTCGGCGTCGGTCGAACCGAGCAGGGAGGACAACTCTGCGAGCGCCTTGCGCGGGATCAATGTCTTCTTCTCGCCGGACACGCCCTCGAGGGTCTCGCCAAGCTTTTCGATGTGCGCCAGCCGATGGCCATCGGTCGCCACCATCGCCATGGACTCTGCCTTGAGCACCAGTAGCGCGCCATTGAGCGTGTAGCGGCTCTCTTCGTTCGAGATGGCAAAGATCGTCTTCGACACCATGTTCTTCAGGCTTGGCACAGAGATTTTGACTGCGCCTGTGGTTGGAAACTCCGCCACCTGCGGGAAGTTTGCGCGCGCCATGCCGACCATCTTCGTGTTGGAGCGCCCGGCACGAATCTGCACCCAGTGGTTGTCCATCAGCTTGATCGATATCTCGCCGTCGGGAAGCAGCTTGATGTAGTCATAGAGCTTGCGTGCGGGAATCGTGCATGCGCCGGGCTTCTTCACCTTGGCCGCGCAGCTTGTGCGGAGGCTCTGGTCGAGATCGGTCGCTGTAATCATCAGCTTGTCGTCTGCTGCCTCAAAGAGGAAGTTCGACAGGATGGGAATGGTGGTCTTGCGCTCGACCACACCTTGCGCTGCGGTCAACTCCCGCAAGAGCTCTGCACGTGAGACGGTGATCTCCAGGTTGCCAGTGGGCGCTGCTGTTGTGCTCATGTCGGATTCCTCGATAGCAGTCGTCACGGTGGGTCTCTCCAGAATCGTATTCGGTCGAAGGGTCGCTGGCAAAACTTTACACCGAATCAGGGCGGAATGACACCTTCATCCCGGAGATTGATCAGCAGACTGCCCAGCGTAGCCCTGCACCAATTCTAGTGATCTGGCCTTGGTGCTGCACCACCAATTTTTGTGCAAAACCGTGCCTTGTGTGTGCAGACTGAGATTTTTTGCAGAATCCAGACGGTATCGGGGCTAGTGCGTTTTTGTGAGGCTCAGGGTTCGGTTGTCGCGGTGTGGCCTCTCTGAAACCTCTCGGCGAGACTGCTGTTAAAAACAGAGAGAAAAGAGAATAAATACCAGTAGCAGTAGCCGTTGTGACTGGAAAAGTGGATATCCTCGCAAACCGCTTTGCCACCATCAATTTAGGTGTTGTCTGCGATTTAGAAATCGAGCCACGGAAAAAACAACGCCGTGCATTGTGGGGACCTGCCTCGTCCGTTCGTCCCTGTTTCTCCCACTTCTCCACAATGCGCCGGTGCCTTTCATGAGAAAACTCTTACTCATCGGTTAAAATTTCTGCAATTTGCCTAGATGCAGCATCTTACGAGTGCCCTGTTCTTCACAGCCGCAGTCAGACTCAGTGAATAACTGGACTGAATCGGAAAGTGAGGCCAACCATGCGTGTGGCCATCTTTGGCGCCAGCGGTGCCACCGGACAGCTTCTCACCGAACACTCCCTGACTGCTGGTCATCAGGTGACGGTGCTTCTCCGCAGCCCGGAGAGCTTCCCATTTCGAACGCGAGTGCACATCATTCAGGGCAATGCCTTCGATCCGGTTGCCGTTGCCAATACTCTAAGCGGAGCTGACGTGGTTCTTTCCGCGCTCGGTGCACGCTCGCTTAAAAAAGAGGATGTCCTCGAGCGTGCCGTCCCGCTGATTGTTACGGCGATGAACCAGGCCGGGATCAGACGCATCATCGCGCTCGGTTCTGCCGGAGCTTTGCCAAGCTCGCTCGACAAGCAGCCTGCCTGGCGCCGCTGGATTGTGCAGAACCTGGTCTACAACACCTTCCTCAAATACCCTGTCGCCTCGCAGATCTCGCAATACAAGACACTTTCCACCAGCGGCCTCGACTGGACGATGGTCATGCCTCCCATGCTCACCAACGGTCCCGCAAAGGGTCACTATCGCATTGATGGCGAAGCTCTCCCTCGTAACGGCTCGCGCATCAGCCGCGCCGATGTGGCCGACTTCATGATGCAGCAACTCACTTCGGACGAATGGAAGCAAAAAGGCGTCTACCTGAGCCTGTAGACACCTTTTCTTTCCTTGCTACAGTGTGCTGAAATGGCTGAATAGCTACCCAGCAATCATTCCAATCGTGACCAGCCATGTCTCTACCAAATGTGGCCACGCCGTCACTGGAAGCTTTGTGCGCCGCAGGCCAAACGCATGGCCACCCTGCGCGTAGAGATGCATCTCCACAGGAATGCGGGCCTTCTTCAGGGCAGCGTAGTAGACCAGGGATTGGTTGACACCATCCACGTTGTCGTCCTCATTCTGCAGAAGGAATGTAGGCGGTGTCTGGGGCGAAATATGGCTCTTGATGTCCGGGTTCAAACCAGGACCGTCGTTGGAGAGCGACAGATGCCCGGGATAGATTGCGATGGCAAAATCCGGACGGCAGCTTTCTTTGTCGGCCGCGTCAACTGCCGGGTACAGACGTTGCGCAAAATGCACGCTCATTGCTGCCACCAGGTGTCCCCCAGCCGAAAATCCAAGCACTCCGATTTTATGGGGATCGATGTGCCACTCAGCAGCGTGGAGACGCACCAGCCCCATCGTCCGCTGCGCATCCTCCAACGCTTCCGCAGACTTTGGATATGCCCCTGATTTCGGCAATTTCGCTTCGCCGGGCACGCGGTACTTCAACAAAACGCAGGTGATTCCTTTGGAGGTCAGCCAATCGCAGACCTCGGTGCCTTCAAGGTCGATGGCCAGAATCTGATAGCCTCCGCCAGGAAATACGACGACCGCTGCGCCCGTATTCTTTCCTTTTGGCGAATAGACTGTCATGGTTGGCCGGGAGACGTTGTTGATATAGATCCATGGCTGGCCGGCGACCAGATCTTTTACGTCTTTCTTTAGAGTTTCCGGCCCGGTGTAGGGCCGCGCGTTGGGCACGGTGCCCGGCCATATCGGCAGTTGCGTATGGCCCGGGGAGGGCTGCCATGCAGGCGTCTGCGCGCGCAAACTGCCGAACGCAACGATAAGAACGAGAGCAACAATCAAAGGCTTCATCACAGTTCCAGCAGCTTATCTGTAGCCGGTCGCTGACGGGAGTTCCTACGGATGTTCCCCCCGTTTCGGGATCGTCGCGATTCGTCCTGCAAGGAGCGGCCCACGCAAAAGCGGCTTCGCTCAGGACTCTCATCCTGAGCGAAGCCGACGGACCTGCATTTGCTGCTGCCTGTTTTATTTCGCCGCGAGCTGGCGCAAAACATACTGCAGAATGCCGCCGTGCTGGTAGTAGAGGATCTCCTGCGGCGTGTCGATGCGGAGCGTTGCCGGAAAGCTCTTGGTCTCGCCCAGCTCCGACTCCGCAACGATTGTAAGGTTGCGGCCATTGGCGAACTTGCTGTCGAGCATCGCCTTCAACTGGCCCGGCTCATCGCCTACATGGAAGATCTCCTCGCCGGTCAGTCCCAGCGATTCCACACTCTCGCCCTGCTCAAACTGGAACGGTAGAATGCCCATGCCGACGAGGTTTGAGCGGTGGATACGCTCATAGCTCTCCGCGACGACGAAGCGGATGCCGAGTAGTAGCGGCCCCTTCGCCGCCCAGTCGCGGCTCGAACCCGATCCGTACTCCTTGCCGGCAAGAATGCAGAGCGGTGTTCCCCGCTTCGCATACTCCACCGAGGCATCATAGATCGACATCTCGGTCGCCTCGGGCAGCAGCCGTGTGACGCCGCCCTCGGTGCCCGGAGCCATCCTGTTCCGCAGACGCACATTGGCGAAGGTGCCGCGCACCATCACCTCATGATTGCCGCGGCGGCTGCCGTAGCTGTTGAAGTCGCTCGGCTTCACGCCGTGGTCCGTCAGGTACTTGCCAGCAGGTCCATTCAGCTTGATCGAGCCCGCCGGGGAGATATGGTCCGTCGTCACCGAGTCGCCCAGAACGGCAAGCGCGCGTGCGGCGCAAATATCTGCTACGGGCGCAGGCTTCGCCGTCATGCCGTCGAAGTAAGGAGCCTTGCGAATGTAGGTGGAATCGGGCTCCCATCCATAGGTGTCGCCCGAGGGGAATTTGAGCTGCTGCCAGTTCGCATCGCCATCGGACACGGTGGAATATTGCGTGCGGAACATCTCCGAATCGATGCAGCTGGCTACCGTTTCGGCGACCTCCTGCTGGG
>JBDTDX010000407.1:0-9070 GCA_039922815.1 Granulicella sp. | reverse complement strand
TCCATCAGCGGTGACGTCGCCACTCGCGTGCTCGAGGATGATCCGATCGGCAGAGACGGTACTTGCATCCTCAGTAACCTGGGCATGACCCGTCAACGTAAGGTGGTCGGCATCACCGTCGTAGACGCCGAGATCCGCCGTAGCCCTCGTCGTTACGGGAACGGCTGCCTGAGTTGCCGCTGTCACCGCACCCTTCGCCCTCCCCGCAGGTTTCGGAGCAGCCTTGCTCGTCAACACAACATGGCCCGCCTGCACCGCTTTGGCAATCTGCTCGCTGCCAGTCTGATTGGCCGCCCCCATCCGCTTCGCCGCAGGACGAAGCGTGACCTCAAGCGTGTCGCCCGCACTGGTCTGCTCGGCGCCTTGACCGCTCAGGCGGCGCAGAGAGGTGTGGCCGGTTCCTGTGATGCCCGAGAGCTGGACAGCCTTGCCCTCACCGGTAAAACGCCCTTGCAGCGTATCCCCGGCCAGTTCGCTGGTCGCGGCAGCCGGCGTTCCGGCAGCGGCAACGAGGGTCAGATACGCCGCTCCGGCCGCCACTGCATCACGAAGCTCCTTATGCCGTCCGCTGCCGTCGTTGACAAGCGTAAAGGTCATTCTGCCAGCGGTGGCATCGCGAACCGTCCACGGCGATGAAGACGCTTCCGTTGCGCGAGCCCGGTCGTTCACATGGACCTTTCCGTCAAGCACGATGTTTGCCGGGCTACCCGCAGCGTCGAAGGAGATACGCGCATCCTGGGCGTAGCCTTTGCCTTCACGCAGACCAGTGACATGGTCGTACTGCACACCGCCGAAGAGATGGGCGGTCTGTGCCTGGCCCGCCTCATTGAGCAGAACGTCCGCATGAGGTGCAGTGACACTCCCGGCAGTCGGGCTCTTCAAAACTACGTTCCCCTCAGCCTCAATCCGCTCGGGTGATCCACCCTTGCGAAGATGGACAATAGCGTGATCGCCGCGCACCGCCTGGCCGGGAGAAATATAGTTGGCCTGGGTCAGCACAGCACGCTGATTCGTTCGTTCAAGCTCGGCATGCGAGGCCGTCAGCACCACCGGGTGCCCGTGCTGCAAGCCGTTCGCCTTGACCGCGGACTGCAAAATCAGCACACCAGTATCCGAGTTATACTCCGCTCCGGTGGCGCGCCCGGTCATGCCGCCGAACCGGAACTCCAGATCCTGATCGGTAGCGGCAATCCCAAGCTTCTGCAAATAGACTAGGCCGCTGGTCTTGACGTGGATGGTCCGCTTACTCTCTTCATCGGGTCCGGCTGGAACCATCGGAGCAGGTTTTGTGGAGGGCGTCGCATGACCAGCAACAGCAGCACTGGGAGCCTCAAGATCGATGTGGACCTCGCCCACCGCCCTCACAACTCCAGTGGCCTGATCGTATTCAAACTCGCTGCCGGAGATCCGGTCCATACGATCCTGGCTGCGCCCGTAGAGAATCATGCCGACATCATGCAGCGTGAGCTTGCCGTTGACGTGCTCCACCGCCTTCGCCGCATGCAGCGTCATGACCGTCTTGCCTTTGATCGACTGCGAATAGGTATAGCCGTTGGTCTCGCGACGGATATCGACCCCCAGCTTGGCAGGCAGCCCGGCAAGAAAGCGGTGGGTGCGGTAGCGCGCATAGCCCAGAAAGCCGGCGATCACCATCACCAGAAGCGCTGCGCCCACCAGCAGCCATATCCGCAACCGATGGATCGAAAAGGGCATCTCCGTTATCTTCTCATCACGCCGGGCCTTCTGCGCTAACGATAGTCTTTGCTAACGATAGAATGAGACATGGCCGATCAGCTCTACCTCAGCCTCTGGTTCCCCAACTTCCGCTTCGAGGCGCTGCCAGCCTCGCTCGTCTCCGTGCTGCGGCAGTTCGCGCTGATCAGCAAGGAGACCCGCGTCGTCGCCGCCTCGGTCTATCCCATTGGCTTCAACGAGTCACCCACCTATCAGCGCATTTATGTGAATGACGACCGCTCCGAAAGCACAGAGGACTCGATCATCGAGAACGCCGTCGCGGAGGCAACCGAGCAGCTCCACGAGGACATGGCCTACGAGTTCGAGATGCAGTGGAAGCTTTGGGCTCCCGCGCTCATCGACGGTGAAGACGGGCTCGAAACCTCCTGGACGCTCGAACGGTCAACCGTGCGCATCTTCGGCTTCGGCCCCGAGTTCGACGATGGCGGCTTTGAGCAGAACGGGCATATCCGCGTCGATTTCGGCCTGGATACGCCGTGGGTGCTTGAAGACGCAGAACTCGACGAGCTGACGACCAAACACATCCAGCAGAATATCGAGATGCTGCTGGCCTTCACGCTCTCAGTCGAGAAACACTGCGGCATCTCCAGCCGGCTGCTCTGGACCGAGTCCGGAGAGCCGTTGGCGGAGAAGCTGATTGCGCGGTTGCAGCGACTGAACTAGCTACTGCGCTGGCGCAGCCCGGCGGCGGCGTCCGCTGATCAGATAGATTGCTGCACGCAGTTCGAGCAGCGGATCGTCTGAAGGCTCGATGCCTTCAACCCGCGGAATCGGATCAAAAATAATCTGCTGCTGCTCCTTGGCATCGGCATCGGCGGCAACGGGAGCCGTCAGGGTGATCGTGCCCATATCCAGCACGGTGCGATCCGCTGGCCAGTGAATCGTGGCGTCGTCGGTCACATCGCCATCCTTCGCAAGCTGTACCTGGACGCGGAAGACGATCGGTCCAGCCGCGATACGCTCATGCACCTCATCGAAGAGATAGTTCGGTCCCTTCGCGGCGGTTGCTGCGTCGTCCAGATGCTCATTGCCAGCCTCGGGAACGATCCGGTAGCGGCCATAGCGAACGGCACCATCGGCATTCGTGAAGCGCATCGCGGTTACCCCGAAAAAGGCCTCCCGTGCAAAGCTCGAAGGAGCTGGCTTTGGTGCCTGCACGAACGCGAGTGCGGCAGGATGGCTGCCCAGGAATTGCTCAATCGGCTTCGGGCTCGCAGGATCGGAGGGTGCTGCCAGATCGCTGCTGGCGAGAGCGCGAAGAAACTCAAGAAACTCCTCGCCGGTGCGCGTCGGAAAGCCGTCAGTAGAGTGGCTGACGATATCCGTGTGGCGCCGTGTGGCGAGATGAAAGCGAATTGCCATGCCGCGCGGGTTCGCATTGGGATCGTTATCCGGCACGAGCGGAAGGCCGGTGGAGTTCGAAAAGCGCACCGTCACAGGCGTCGATGCACGCTGAAAATGCGGTGACAGAGTCAGGGCAATCGCATCCGGTGAGGGACTGAAGGTTCCGGTCAACAAAGTACCCTTGGCATGTGCTGGCCGAAAGCCCGGATGCTCACCAAAGATGGTTTCGAACTGCTGAAGCAGATCATTGCTAAGCGCTAGTAACTTCTCGTCGGTAGGAAGGGGCATGAGCGATCTCCTGTGTGTTGGATACTCTACTGCAAACGAGGCCCAAAGATAGTACGAATGCGGTTTATCCCTGTGTCACAATCTCCGAAAAATCAGCGATTTGCGCAAATGTGATAACCAAATACTTAACCATTCCCAACCTATTAGCTCTAACTTCCAAATCGTCAACCATAACCATTACAGATTCAAAATAACGGTCAATTACGGGACGTAAATTAGCTAATTTGCGAAGTGCATCGCCATATCGTTTAAAGGTGCAATCCGCAAGATATCCAGCTCCTGCTAGCTCGACTTCATTCCATAAATCCACTTCGATTGCACTAGCAAACATGGGAATAAAGTGTGTAATCGCATCTTGCCTCTGCAATGCTTGTAGATAGATATTTTTCAGTCTCTTATATGCCGCACATACTGCGATGAAATCTGGACTGCCTCGCATACTCGTAACTGCCTCTGCCCGCTTTACCGCATCACGAATATCGTCATAACCCGTAACCCCGTGTGGAGTATTGGTATTAGCGAGGTGCGTGTTCATCACAGCTGCAACCGTATCGTACGCATTACCACTTACATCATGCAGGTAAAATTCCACGCGATCCTTGAAGAAAGAGAGAAGCTTCGTCGTTACAGCGGGATCTATAGTGGCACAGGCGATAACCTCGCCTAGCACTAATGGCAACGCCGGTTGTGCCTCCGCGAGCGTCTTCACAATCCCATTCGCCGCACGACGCAGCGCAAACGGATCTTTCGATCCCGTAGGCTCTAATCCCAGTCCAAACATTCCAGTGATCGTGTCCGCCTTATCAGCAATCGCGAGTAATTGACCTTCGGCGGTGCGTGCAATCGCAGTCTCCATCGACTCGGGCCGGTACTGGTCATAGATGGCATCCGCGGCCTTCTCGCTAAGCCCCTGCGCCCTCGCGTACAGGCCGCCAACCTCTCCCTGCAACTCGGTGAACTCCTTCACCAGCTCGCACGTCAGATCGGTCTTTGCAAGAGCCGCTGCGTCGCTGAGTGCGTTGAAGTCCACAGCAAACTCACGTCCTTGAACCAGGTAGGCAAGCTTTTGGCAGAGTTCCTGCACCCGTGTACTTTTGGCCGCGTAGCTGCCAAGGTCTTTCTGGAAGGTGACGTTTTCAAGCAGTGCTACCCGCTGAACCAGCGGCGTCCGCTGATCGAACTCCCAGAAGAAACGCGCATCGTTGAATCGAGCGCGCAGCACACGCGCGTTGCCATGGCGAATCACCCCAAGGCCAGCCTCATCCGATTGCGTATTGAGAACCGCTAGAAAATGAGCCGCGAGCTTACCTTGCTTATCCTCGACTGCAAAATAATTCTGGCGGTCGCGCATGACGGTGACAAGTACTTCTTCAGGCAACGCGAGGTATTCAGGCTCAAAGCTGCCCGCGATCACGGAAGGCCACTCCGTCAGGTGAGTCAGCTTATCGACAAGCGCGTGATCCTCACGCCACCGCGCATCCGGCACTATTCGACAGGCATAATCGAGCGCCTTGCGAATCGTGTGGCGACGCGCCTCCACATCCGCCAGCACGAATGCAGACTTCAGGCTGTCTTCATACACGGATGGCGACGCAAGAACAATCTTCTGCGCCCCAAAGAGTACGCGGTGGCCATAGGTCACGTTCGAGGCGGTGTATCCCGCGAACTCGACCGGCACAACAGCCTCTCCCAACAGCGCCAGCAGCCAGCGAACAGGGCGCACGAAGCGCTCCGGCTTGCCTGCCCGCCAATACATATTTTTGGCCCAGTAGATACCTGCAAGCTCCTTAGGCAGCTCGCCCGCAATCACCTCCGCAGCCGCTCGGCCAGCCTTCACCGAGATAGCTTGCAGGTACTCCCCTTTGGGCGTGGACACCGTCTTCAAGGCTTCGACCGCAACCCCAGCCTTCTTTGAAAAGGCCACCGCAGCGGGAGTTGCAACGCCATCTTTGAAGGCAATCTTCGCAGAGGGGCCAAGCACCTCCTCGGAGGCGTCCTCCTGCCGGTCCGCAACGTCACCGATCCATACTGCAAGGCGGCGGGGCGTAGAAAAGCTCTTATGCATCACGCCGGGGACGATCAGCCGTTCACGCTCAAGCAATGCGACGAGACGCCGCTCCAACTCCGCCTGCGCTCCCGCGATCATTCGCGCGGGAATCTCTTCCAATCCGATCTCAAACAAAAACTCTGACATTCTCTCGACTCAATCCTCGCCTCACGGCGTTCAATGATCAGCTTGCGACAGCAATCGCCTCGCCCTGCGCCGCATAGGCCTTTGCCACGCCGACGACCAGCGTGCGAATGCGCGCCATCACGCCCACACGTTCCGTCACAGAGATAGCTCCCCGCGCATCCAGCAGGTTGAACAGGTGCGAACACTTCAACGCAAGTTCATAGGCCCCAAGCACCGGAAATCGCTTGAGCTGCAACGCATCCATCTTCTCGAATCCCTTCGCCTGCTCAAGCAGCGCAAGGCACTCCGCCTCGTAAGAGTTCAGGTGCTCCCAGAGCCGCGGCACATCGGCATAGTCGAAGCTGTACGCAGTGAACTGCTCCTCTTCCGGCAGCCGCATCTCGCCATAGGTCACCTTGCGTCCAGTGTCCGGCTCAACCGCCCAGACGATGTCGTAGATCGAATCGACATCCTGCAAGAAGCCCGCGATGCGCTCAAGACCATAGGTAATCTCGCCGCAGATCGGGTCCAGGTCCATGCCGCCGCACTGCTGAAAATAAGTGAACTGCGTGATCTCCAGGCCGTCGAGCATCACCTGCCAGCCGACGCCCCACGCGCCGCCAACGGGCCACTCCCAGTTGTCCTCTTCGAACTTGATGTCATGCTCGCGCAAATCGATCCCAATGGCCTCGAGGGACTCCAGATACATCTCCTGAATGTTGACCGGCGGCGGTTTCAAAATCACCTGAAGCTGTGTGTGGCGAAACAGGCGGTTAGGGTTCTCACCATAACGTCCGTCGGCAGGACGGCGCGAGGGCTGCGCATACGCAATCCGCACCGGCTTCGGTCCAAGCACGCGGAGAAAGGTGTCGGGCGACATGGTACCCGCGCCAACCTCGACATCGTAAGGCTGCTGCAACACGCAGCCTCGATCCGCCCAGAATTTCTGGAGCGTAAAAAGAAGTTCTTGGAAGGTCAGTGCCTTCCTGATTTCGGCAGTGGCGGTCATGCGTCTCTCTTCTGACTGGTAGTCACCCGATTCTAAATGGTGTCGAAAGTTAGCGATTGGAATCCCCGGCCTAGAAGCGTGCAAGAGCCCGGGCGCTGGCGAGCCGCCGCTCTAGATGACGCTCCAGCGTTTCGAGCGCGAAGCGCCGCAGATCGGCGGCGCGTTGCGGCGGCCACTCCTCCTGCGCCAGACTGCGCACTGTTCCGCGAAAGATGCGTTCCGCCTCAAGCACCGCAGTACCAGAGAGCGCTACGCTGCCGTTGATTCGATCGTCCGCGCAGGTAACGCCGTCCATCGTCGGGGCATACCAGGGCGTGTCGCCCCGCAGATCCAGTCCGCAGACAGAGCAATAACCGAGCGCCGGCATCCATCCCATCAATCGGTTCATCCACAGGGCAAAGTAGGTAATCGGCATCCAGACGCGTCCCACCTGCAGTTCTTCGAGCACGGCGAGCGCCAGCCGAAAAACATCATCCTCCGGAGCCTGTTCCGGCAGCGCTTCTTCGAGGATCTCGGCAACCAGCTGCAGTGCGGCAGTACGTGCGTAGTCGATGGGCCGTGCAAGCGGCGAGGAAAGAATCTCGAATGCATCCAGCCGCACCAGCTCCTGCCGAGGCCGTTCCGCATAGCTGGCGCGGACGTGGGTCATCGGCTCCAGTGCGCCGCCGAAACGTCGTCGAGAGCGCAGAGCATGGCGAGCAACCCCTTTCACCCTGCCCTGCTCACGGGTGAACAGGCTGACGAGAAGATCGGCCTCATGGAAGGGCCACGTTCGCAATACGATCGCCTCGCCCTGCCGCTGGATCATGTCCACGCCTCAAAGGAAAGACGCGCAGCACAAGGCCGCGCGTCTGGAAGATGCGGTTCGTTGCAGAAACTAACGGCCGAAGTGCGCCGCGTTTTTGTCCTGGAACGAGGCCCACTTTTCGGGCAGGTCGTCGCCGGCATAAATGGCCGAGACCGGGCAGACCGGAACACACGCGCCACAATCAATACACTCCACCGGATCGATAAAGAGCTGATCGGCCTCGGCGTGGTCGCCCTCATCCTTCTTGGGGTGGATGCAATCCACCGGGCAAGCATCGACGCATGCGGTATCTTTCGTTCCGATACACGGCTCTGCAATTACATATGCCATTAAACACCTCTCTTAGAAACGCGCTTCCGCGACTCAAATTTTATCAGTAACTTTATTGTGCCACGCCGGAGAGTAGCTCGTGACATGGAGAGTCAGAAAGAATACATTCCGGGCCGAATATCGGCTACGCCTTCGCCGCCGCACGGCGCGCCGCAAATTCTGATGGCGTCGGAATGGGTTCAAGGTTGCGACCGGCAAACATCTCCTTGAAGATGTGCTGCGGCTCTCCCCGAATCAGGCCGTTAGTCGCCAGGACCTCACGACTATCCAGCGTGAATTTCCCGCCGTCAAAGTGCCCGATGGTCCCGCCTGCCTCTTCCACAAGCAATACACCGGCTGAGGTGTCCCACGGGTTTAAATTGAACTCCCAGAAGCCATCAAGACGCCCACAGGCCACATACGCCAGGTCAAGTGCCGCAGAGCCCGCCCGGCGAACTCCATGCGAGCGCAGCGTAATCTGCTGGTAAAAATGGATATTTGGGCTATTGTGGCGCTTGTGGCTGGGAAATCCGGTGGCCGTCAGCGCTTCGGCAAGCTCTTTGGTCTTCGAAACGTGGAGCCGCCGGCCATTGAGCCACGCACCCCGCCCACGCTCGGCAGAGAACATCTCGTCGCGCAGCGGGTCGTAGATCACGCCAGCAATCATCTCGCCATCGGCCTCCGGCGCAAGACCAGCAGCTCGCTGCTCGAGCCCCATGGAAACGCAGAAGGCCGGAAACCCGTGTGCAAAGTTGGTCGTTCCGTCGAGCGGATCGATGTACCAGCGATATTCGCTATCGAGCTGCTCCCGTGTTCCCTCTTCGCCATAAACGCCGTGGCTGGGAAACGCAGCGTGCAGCCGCTCCCCGATCAACTGCTCGCTGGCGCGGTCGGCCTCGGTGACCAGATCGACATCGCCCTTGTACTCGGTGGCCACGCCCTTCTCGTAAAAACCACGGAGCAGGCCCCCGGCCTGACGGGCAATTCCTTCTGCAATATGGGCGATCTCAAACTTCTTCATGGCATCTATCCTCGGCGATCGTCTGCTTCGAGTCTACAGTTTCCACCTCACGCTAGCGTGAATCCGCATAGTAGCCGGACCGGTAGCGCAGATCGAACTTCTGCCGAAGCGCAGCGTCTTTCATCCTGATCCTAATCTTTCGGAACGAATCGTCACTGCCGCGTTGGGGCGCATAGTAGCCCAGCAGATATTGCGTGCGAAGATCGTCCGAGACATGGCTGAACGCCGGCTCAAGGTCCTTCGGATCTTCGACGTAGTAGTACTTTCCACCCGTATCTTCGGCCATCTGGATGAGCGCATGTTCGCCCCCGGTGTTGCGGCCGGCGTCCGCGTAAATAGGAACGATGATGATCGAGTAGACCA
>JBDTDX010000406.1:0-4514 GCA_039922815.1 Granulicella sp. | reverse complement strand
CCGGCGGCTGGGCGCTTCGCGATGAGCCGCAACCTGGTCTCGGCGGGGAGCGGCATGACGCCAAACTTCGCTCCCGATTCGTTTACATCGCAAGAGATTCGGGTCTACCAGACACATGATGGGAAGCAGCTTTTGAGGGTTGAGGCCTCGCCGGTGCAGCGATTTGGAGATAACTACGACCTGTCTCCAGATGGCCTGCGTCTCGCCGTCATTCGGGGCAATGCGGTCGAGTTGTATTCGTTGCCTGCTCTGACCGAAGCCGATAAGTCTGAGGTTCGCAAGGCGAAGGCGCTCGAGCCGCAGGATGTGCAGGCTGCCGTAAAACTCATGTCGCAGAGTAAAAAGACAGCTACATCTGCCGTTTCTCCGGCAGTGTCAGTGCCGCAGGTTCTCGTTGCGCCGGTGCCCGCCCCGCGGGCAACTGTGGGCGACGCGCCTGCCGACGAACCGCGTAAGCCCCCAACTCTCTACACCCTCCCGACGGATCGGCCGGAAGAGAAGCCGCAATAGCAAAGGCCGACTCGCGGGGGAATCGACCTTTGTAGAAAGCATGAGTTGTTTGGGCTAATTTATGCAGCCTTTTTGACGACGACGGCCTTCACGCGGGCATTCAAGCGTGACTTGTAGCGGCTGGCGGTGTTCTTGTGCAGCACGCCTTTCTGGACGCTCTTGTCGAGAATCGAGACGGTCTCGCGGTACTGCTCGGTGACAACCTTGGCATCGCCCTTGGCGATCGCCTCACGCAGGGTGCGCAGGACGCCGCGCAACTTGCTCTTGTTCGCGCGATTCACTGCGGTCTTGCCGACGGTCTGACGTGCGCGCTTCAACGAGGAAACATGATTTGCCATTACTTTTGACTCTCTTCTCTAAACCCGTTTGCCGGGGAAATTTGGATGCAGGCCAGGAAGCCGGAACAGACACAGCCCAACCTGGAAAGAGGTCACAGCCTGCCACATACCCTGCAATATCCAAGTGTAAGGGAGCCCGGGGCCGGGGTCAACCGCTATCTGGAAGAACCGGCGATAGCGGTTGACCGAAATTTGGCTTGACGCCTCCGTCTCGACGTTCTACTCTTCGTCCATCTTCGACACCTTGGCAACACCCGCCAATTCGGTCGCAGTCACCCAGCGCACTCCCTGCGCTGCGCTTTATCCTCCCTCCTCGACCAACCTCTCCTACCCCCTATACATCGCATCAGCAGCCTTTCCTGACGGAGGTCAGATCACCACTTGATTAAAAAAGCGCTCGAAATCACCACCGGTATTGAGCCCCTGTACGGGACCCGCGACGAAAATCTCCGCTTGATGGAAGACGGCTTGCATGTCACCATCGATCTCCGTTCCGACTCTATCCAGGTAACCGGTCAACCCGACGCAGTCGATCGCGTCGAGCACATCTTTGCGGACTTCGAAGCGCTCCGCAAGGCGGGTGTACACCCACATAACGGCGAACTCAACGGCATGCTCAAGCTGGTCATCGCCGATCCTTCGGTGAGCCTGCGCTCGCTGGTTGATTCGGGCAAACAGAGGTCGGTTGGTGTGAAGCGGGTGGTGCAGCCGCGCTCGCCTAACCAGCGGAAGTATGTCGAGGCCATTGAGCAGAATGACATGGTCTTCGGGCTTGGGCCTGCCGGGACCGGCAAAACGTACCTCGCGGTGGCGATGGCCGTCTCCGCGCTGATGGCGAAGAAGGTCAGCCGGATTATCCTCGTTAGACCAGCGGTCGAGGCGGGCGAGCGGCTCGGGTTCCTTCCGGGCTCGCTACAGGAAAAGGTCGATCCGTACCTGCGCCCGCTTTACGATGCGCTCTACGATCTGATGGACCCGATGAAGGTCGACAAGATGCTCGAGTCGAACGTCATCGAGGTGGCGCCTCTCGCCTTTATGCGCGGTCGCACATTGTCGGATGCCTTCATCATCATGGACGAGGCGCAGAACACGACGAATGAGCAGATGAAGATGTTCGTCACACGGCTCGGTAATAACTCGCGTGCGGTCATCACGGGCGATTTGACGCAGATCGACCTGCCAAACCCGAAGAAGTCCGGCCTGCTGGAGGCGCTCAGCGTGCTCGATGGCGTCGAAGGAATCAAGTTCTGCCACTTCGACGACGTGGATGTCGTCCGGCATCATCTGGTGCAGCGCATCGTCCGTGCCTACGACAGTTACGGACGAGCACAGCATCAACTTCCCTTGGCGCTTGGCGACGCAGAGTTGCCTGGGGATTCTCCGGTTGTCCAGCCGCTCGCGAAAACTCAATAATTACTCGAAAATGCGATACCATCGTTAACAGAGGGCCTGAGCGCCCTCTGTTCTTTTTTGAATAAAGAATTTCTTGACCCGCGCCACTAACAAAGTATCTTCGTATTGATTTTTCCAAACGATGATCACCATCGAACCCCCAAGTACATTGGCCACTCCGGATGCCGCGCTCTCGAAGTCCGGCCTGACGCGCTTTTTGAATCGTGCGCGCGAGGCTGTGGGTCTGGTGGGCGAAGTGGACGTTCTGCTCGCCGACGATGCCACCCTGAAGCGGCTGAACCGCACCTACCGTGGCAAGAATAAAGCGACAGATGTGCTCAGCTTCCCTGCGGCATACAACGAGTTCGCCGGTTCGAACCAGACTGCTGGCGATCTCGCGATCTCGCTCGAAACGGCCGCTCGCCAGGCCGCCGCATATAGCCATAGCCTCCGCGACGAAGTGCGCATCCTGCTGCTGCATGGTCTGTTGCACCTGCATGGGATGGATCATGAGATCGATCGAGGCGAGATGGCCGCGCGTGAACTGGAGCTTCGGCGTGCGCTCGGACTTGCGCGCTCATTGATTGAGCGAGTTACTGCAAAAACGCCGCCACGGTCTTCACGCGGAGGGCCGGCATGAGCTCTTTGTTTGCCATTGCGATGACGGCACTGCTGGCGATCTTGATGATCGCCGCATACATCGACCGTGTCTACTCGGAGATGGGTAAATTTCTGGCTCGTGAATACCAGGACAACATCGACTCGTGGGAGCAATCGATCGAGCCGCGATTGCATCTTGGGCGCGAATCGGTGGCGCTATCGGCCTCGGTGCTGCGCCAGCTTTCACTTGCAGCCATCGCCCTGCTCTCCGGGCTCCAGCTCTACAGTGACGCGGCGCTGACCCCGGGGCTTGACCACACGCCCGGTCTCTCTGTCATTCTGCGCGCGGCGTTCGAACTGATCCTGCTGATTCTCGTCTTTGATCGGCTCATCCCGCAGGTCCTTTTCACGCGCACGAAGGGCGTCTGGATTGCGAAAATACTGTACCTGATTGAGGCACTGTTCTACCTGATCCTTCCGGTCACGCTGCTGCTTGGCTTGCTGCTCTCGATTGTCGCGCTGGCCGAGCGGGAGGATACCGAGGAGCAGGACCATCCCTCCGAGGCGATGGACGCGCTGCTCGAAGCAGGCGAGGAGGAAGGCATCCTCGAGGAGTCGGACCGCGAACTGGTGCGCTCGGTGGTCGAGTTCGGGGACAAGGTGGTTCGCGAGGTGATGACGCCGCGGCCCGAGATCTTCGCCGTCTCCGGCACGCTGACACTGGAGGAGTTTACGGCGCAGCTCAAGGAGCATCCTTTCTCGCGCGTGCCTGTCTACTCCGGCAAGCTCGATCAGATCACAGGCATCGCCTTCGCACACGACCTGCTGCAAATCCTGGATACCGATGCCCGCACGGTCACAGTCGCTGCGATGCAACGGCCGGCGGCATTCGTTCCGGAGCCGAAGATGGTCGCCGAGCTGCTCCGCGAGATGCAGCGCGAGAAGCAGCATATGCGGATCGTCATTGATGAATACGGAAGCGTCGCCGGTCTCGTCACGATCGAGGATCTGCTGGAAGCCATCGTGGGAAACATCGCAGACGAGCATGAGCAGACCGAAGAGGACGACACGCCGGTGCGCGAGTCTAACGGTGCCTACACCGTTTCCGGCAGCTTCGAGATCTCGCGGCTTCGCGATCTGTTTGCCGACCAGTTCGAGGCGCGTCGCTTCGAGGAAAGTGGCGATGCTGAAGGCGAAGATAGTAACGCCGAAGAGCGTGACACGCGCGACGATCCAACCGCCCTGCGGCTGCCCGATCACTATGAATCAACGACGCTTGGGGGACTGGTTTCGGAGATTGCGGGGCGCATCCCCCTGCCGGGAGAGGTCGTCGAAGAAGACGGCCTGCGGCTGGAGGTGCTGGCCTCGACCGACCGGCGAATTGACCGGATTCGGGTCAGCCTGTCCTCTCCACCCTCTGCGACCTGAACAGACAGCGCATAATACAGAGGATGCCCTTTCGCTCCGGATTCGTCTCTATCATCGGCCGCCCCAACGCGGGTAAGTCCACGCTGCTCAACGCCCTGCTGGGCCAGAAGCTCGCCATTGTCACGCACAAGCCGCAGACGACGCGCACACGCATCCACGGCGTGCTCGAAGTGCCGCTGAAGAAGAAGGCCAAGGGTGAGGCCGGGCATCCCGCCGCGCAGGTGGTGCTGGTCGATACGCCGGGCG
>JBDTDX010000405.1:0-2106 GCA_039922815.1 Granulicella sp. | reverse complement strand
ATGCGCCTGCTGGGGGTTCAACTGCGCCAGCGGTGTCGCCTTGGGAATCGGCTTGCATCCTGCCAACGCCAGCGCTCCCAGACTCAATGCTATCGAGATTCTTCGCATGGTTTGATTTTAGAGCCTGGCTCAGTTTGCCGCCGCAATCGCCGCGACCATGCTGTCCATTACGTCGCGGTCGGCGCTGGTTCCGGGAGCGTGATTGCCGACCAGGATGGAGAAGATGACGGTGCGCCCGCTCGCGCACTCCACATAGCCCGAGAGCGCGCGCGCCTCGCCCAGTGTGCCTGTCTTGGCAAATACGCGGCCTTTCAAGGGAGCTTTTGTAAATCGTGTCTGGAGTGACCCATCAACGCCGCCGAGAGGTAGGCTCTGCTTCCAATCCGCAAACCACGGTTGCGTGGTTGCGTATTGCAATAGCTTTACGGTGGCGCGGGGTGTCACGAGATCGTGCCCGCTTAGGCCGGAGCCGTCGTAGAAGACAAAGTCGTCTGGATCGATACCCGCATTGATCAGAAATTGGCGGATTACTCGCGCTCCCTGCGCCGTTGAGCCATCACTGCCATAAATCTTCCCAAGCTGATGAAGCAGCAATTCTGCGTGAAGATTCTGGCTCACCTTATTCGCTATCGTGATGTCTTCGATCACCGTTGGCGACGTGTGTTCAATCCGCAACGGGCACAAATCTGCACAGCCATATCCTGAGCCGGCTGCTTCTTGCGCTGTAGTGGGCAGCGTCAATAGCGGCACCCTTGCTTCTTTCAAAAAGCTGCTCGGTTCCGGCACAATCCGATGCTCCACCCTCGCACGGCCATCCACCCGAATCCCGCGCGCTTCGAGCATCTGCTTCAATGCCAACGCTGCGTACTCGGCGGGGTTCTGAATCGCAATCTCTTCTACAAAGACCGGCGATCTCGCAGCGATCGTTCCCGAAATCTTCAGCACCTTCGATCCCAGATCGCGGTTGATCTCAATTCCATCCGGAGCCTTCGCCGCAACGGTCATGACGGCCGCTTCAATCGTGTAGTAGGGTACGGCAGGATCGAGCGCCACAGTTGCCGCCTCTCCTGCTCGGGCACCGGGCGTGATCGTCAACCGGATCTGGTTGTCATTGATGCTCAGCGCGGACACCGGCGCTCCATATCCCCACAACAGATCATCGACTGCCCAGTCCGCTGCATAGGGCTGCCACGGGAACTTCGTGTCGTCGCCCACCACATCGCCGGTAATGCGCTTGATACCAGCAGAGGCAACGCCATCGGCCATCTCCGCAAGATAGCGCAGCGGATTCACTGGCGGCGTCGTTCCCTGAGGCCGCATCGAAGATGCAACGTAAGGCACCGTGCGGCCTGAGAGATTTGCGTCGCCTGCTCCATGCAGCGTGAGATCGCCCTTGAGAGTTTTATCGAGTGCGGAGCCGGGAGGCCCTTCGAGGACGGTCGTAAATTTTTGGTATTCCCCAAGCAGGTGAACTGCCGCCGCAGTCGTGAATAACTTTGCGTTACTGGCTGGCTGAAATAACTGGCCCTCGTTTAGCGCGAAGATTGGTGCCCCATCCATCGCGGTGACCATGACGCCCCAATGGGCTCGCGCCACCGCTGGCTCGGCGACCATTGCGGTTATTTGTGACGACAGATTTGGCGCGCGCGTTTCCGCCTGCGCGAGTGCGGACGCCGGAGTCAGAACGAAACACATTGCCGCAGCAAGCAGACTGCTGGAAAGCCATCGCATTCGCGAAGTCTAGCATCAGCCTTCTACCCGCTACACCCTATTCGCTATACCCTGCTTCTATGCCCTTCGCTCTACGGCCCACGTTCGACTGGCGGCTTCGCACATGCACCCTTGCGCTCGGCCCGCGCACGCTGCTGATGGGGATCGTCAATGTCACGCCTGATTCGTTCTCTGACGGCGGGCAGCACTTCGATGCGAAGGCCGCGGTGGACCATGCTCTGCGCCTGCTGGATGAGGGTGCCGATATCCTCGATCTCGGCGGGGAGTCCACTCGGCCCGGCGCAACGCCGATCGCGCCTGAGGACGAGCAGGCGCGCGTGCTGCCTGTGCTCGTAGCGCTGCGCAAAGCTCGCCCCGATGTGATTCTCTCCATCG
>JBDTDX010000404.1:0-13172 GCA_039922815.1 Granulicella sp. | reverse complement strand
CATGTGTCGGTGAAGGATGCGGAGTTGCTGGCGAAGATCGATCGATGGCGTACCTTGACGGGCGGGATCGTTGGGCCGATGGAGGCATGGCTGGCACTGCGTTCGATTGCGACACTGCCGCTGCGGCTCGAACGGTCATGCCAGAATGCGCTGCGGATTGCTGAATTTCTTGCGAAGCGGAACGAGGTCGAGGCGGTGTTTTATCCGGGGCTGAAGACGCATACGGGCCATGCCATTGCGGCTCGGCAGATGAGGTACTTTGGAGCCGTGCTGAGCTTTACGCTGTCGAGCAAGGCGGCTGCGGATGCGTTTCTATCGCAGGCAACGTTGGTGACCGAGGCGACGAGCTTTGGGGGCGTGACGACGACGGCAGAGCGAAGGGCCCGATGGGGATCGGACGCGGTGCCTGAGGGATTTATCCGCATGAGCGTTGGGTGCGAGGCGGTCGAAGATCTGATCGAGGACATCGGGCAGGCGCTGGATTCGCTTGGAGCTACATCCCGATGAGCTTCGCACAGAATTGGACGACCGAGGTGATTTCAGCCATGCCTCTGGTTCTGCCGGCGCGGTATTTCACCTATCCGATGCGGGTCGCGGGTGAGGAAAGTGCGCTGGCACGGGGGGCTCTGCTCCTGATGGTGAAGCCGGAGCAGGGTGTGAGTTTTCTGGCGATATGCGCCCGTGGATTCCGGAGCGAGTCGATGCCAACAGGAGTCTTCGCGTGTCCAAATCCGCAGGAGATGTGCGCGGTCGCCGGAGGGTACGCGTATCTCGTGAACATGAATACGCCGGAGCGGTGTACACAGATCGGGTTGAAGCCGGTGGTTTCGGTGCTGGTGTCCGAGGCGCGTAGACTGCTGATCTTCGTGGGCTTTCACTCGATTGTGGCGTGGGGTGCAGCGGGGCTGGCATGGGAGACGGCGAAGTTGAGCTGGGAGGGCGTGCGCATCGTTGAGCTTGGAGACGAAACTCTGGTGGGCTTCGGGTGGGACCTGATGACCGATCAGGAGGTGGAGTTTCGGGTGGACCTGCGAACGGGGCTGCATGAAGGCGGGATCGTTCGCTGAGTGGACGGATCTTCCTTCGCTTCACTCGGACGGAGTTTCTTCAGCGGGATAGGCGAAGAAGGTGAGCGAGGCGTCGCCTTGTTTTTTGGTGCGGGTCTGGTGGAGTGTGCCGTAGCGGGCGGCGAGCGGGATCTTGCTGGAGTGCTCGGCGATGACAAGGGCGTCGGGGGATAGCGAGGCTCGTCCGCGAGCACTGCCGAGAAAGCTGAGGGTGGCTTCATACTCGCCCTCGGCCTCGTAGGGTGGGTCGAGATAGACGACATCGATGAGCTGGCCGAGCTTCCCGAGGCGCTGTAGCAGCGCGCCGGTGCCGCGATCTTCGAGCGTAAAGCCGGTGGTGATGCGGAGAGAGGCGAGGTTGGCGCGCAGGCTGGCAAAGGCCGCCGGGGCGTTCTCGGTGAACCAGACATGGGTTGCGCTGCGGCTGAGGGCCTCGATGCCTACGGCTCCGGTTCCGGCGTAGAGATCGCAGAAACGGCAGCCAGGGATGCGGGGCGCGATGACGTTGAACAGCGTCTCACGGAGGCGATCGCTGGTGGGACGGGTTTCGGTGCCGCGAGGGGCGGTGAGGATGCGGGAGCGATGGGTTCCGGCAATGACGCGCATTGTGCTTATCGTAAGGCAGGCGCCCGGCGTCGTGCGGCAGATACAATGAAAGCTTATGCGTGGGTGGTCTTTCCCGATTGGCAGATTTCTCGGCGTGGATGTACGTATCCACATTTTCTTTTTGATCCTTCTGGGTCTTGCGGTGAGCTATGCCTCGGCGATGAACGCGAGCGGCGCACGCGGGTTGGCGTTGTGGCTGATGCTGCTGCTGGCGGTTGCCGTGCGCGAAGTGGCTCGGGCACTGGGCGCTGCCTGGTGGGGACTAAAGCTGCGCAGCCTGCTGCTGTTGCCGACCGGCGGGCTGATTACGTATCAGACAAACGAGGCCACCGAGAAAGCCGGCACTGTGCCCATGCAGCGACGTATGGCAATGGTGGGTCCAGCGGCAAATATTCTATTCGGGCTTGTGGTTGCGGGGCTGGTCGCGACCATTACGCCGCAGGTCAACCTGATTGAACGGCCATGGGTGATTCCTACACACCTGCTGCGGTCGATGGTCTGGGTGAACCTTTTGCTGGGAGTTGTAAATCTGTTGCCGGCGGTGCCGCTCGATGGCGGCCGGGTGTTCCGTGGGGAGTTCTCGAAGGCGCAGGGTGGGTTGAGGGGGATTCGTGCAGCGGCAGGACTGGGACAGATTATTGCGTTCTCGCTAATGCTTGGCGGACTGTTCTTTGCCAACATCTGGCTGACGATGATTGGCGCGTTTGTGTTGATTGGCGCGCACATGGAAGATCAGGGAATGCTGTTGCAGCAGAACGATAACGACTCCGTGAAGATGCGCGACGTAATGATGACGGAGTACAGCATGTTGTCGGCTTCGGACACGCTCGAAGATGCCTTGCAACGGTCCGTACACAGCCTGCAGGATGTGTTTCCCGTGGTGCGCGGAAGGAACATGGTGGGGGCAGTTTCGCGGCAGGTGATCGTGGACGCTCTGCAAAGCGATGGCAATGGATATGTGCAGGGCGTGATGACGAAATCGTTCCAGTCCGCGCATCCTGACGACTCGCTGGTGAAGACTCTGCGGCGGGTGATGTCGGGGCGCGGCGCGCAGTTACTGCCGATTCTTGAAGGAGAGCGCGTGGTGGGAATTATTACGCCACAGAATCTTGCCCACTCGATCGGAATGTTGAATCATGGCCACAAAACAAGGCCGGCTGAGTAGCATGGACGACCCGAATCCACCGCAACCGCTGGCCACTTCGCAAACACTGGCTCCGGGCCTTTACCTGGTGGCGACGCCGATCGGCAATCTTGAAGACATCACGCTGCGGGCGCTACGGGTGCTGGGCAGCGTCGACCGAATTGCGTGCGAGGATACGCGGCAAACACAGAAGCTGCTCCATCACTTCGGCATTCGCACGCCGACGGTGAGCTACCACATGCACAACGAGACGAGCCGGGCCGAGGAGCTGGTGGCGGAGCTGAAGACCGGCGCGCGGATTGCCGTGGTCAGCGATGCGGGTACGCCGGGAATCTCCGACCCAGGCGGACAAATTGCGCTCGCTGCGATTGCAGCGGGAGTGACGGTGTTCCCTATTCCCGGGGCGAACGCGGCGATCAGCGGCCTGATTGCGAGTGGACTGCCGACCGATCGATTTACCTTTCACGGTTTTCTTCCTGCGAAGGAAGGTGCGCGCCGAACTGCGCTGGAGAGGCTGCCGCGCGACGGCGGCACGCTGGTGTTCTACGAAGCGCCACACCGCATTGTGGATACGCTTGCGGACGTGGAAGCGACCTTTGGTGCGAATCAGCATGTCGTGATCGGGCGCGAGTTGACGAAGCTGCACGAGGAGTTTCTGCGCGGGCCTGTGGGGGAGCTGCGGACGGTGTTGGCGGCGAGAGCGAGTGTGCGGGGAGAGATTGTGCTGATGCTTGCCCCGATAGCTTTGGAGGCGAGTGCAGGGCAGGCGACGAGTATCGTCGCTGAGGTGGCGGCGATGATGAAGGCCGAGGGACTCGGCGAGATGGATGCGCTGAAGCGCGTGGCACGAGAGCGCGGCATTGGCAAAAGCGAGGCGTATCGGGAGCTGCAGCGGGAGCAGAAACGGCTGCGGTAGAGCCTACTCGCGCCCCTTGACGCGGTCGTAGACGTAGCGGTCACTGGTGGTGCCAAGGGACTCGTTGTAGAGGGTGGTCTCGCCAGTGGCTTCGTTCAGTTCCTGGCTGAACTCGTGAATGGAGCGGAGATGATCAGCGGTGGCCGGGATCTCGAGGCGGCTGGTCTTGAGAAATTTTTGATAGCCGCGGTCGAGCAGACGCGAGATTTCGCCGCCAAGCAGATATCCGGGCCGGGCCAGCATCAGGACGGTACCATCGCCGGCGTCGGCAATCTCCGCGGCGCAGCCGTATTTTCGCACCTGGAAGGCGCCAGGAGTGCGCTTTGCACCTTCCTGTGCCGGTGCTACATCAAATCGCTGACTACCCAGTGAGGACAGAACGTCATTGAAACTGTGCTGCTGCGTCTTTGCCATAAGTTAGACTCGAAGTTAACTGTCGCACATCCGCGAGTCGCCTTCAAACGGGGTTTGGCCTGGGATGACTGTAAAGGTGAGTGAAGAATTAGTGATGACTTCCGTCAAATCCCTCGGTACAAGCATTCTGGAACGCATTGGCAATACGCCAATGGTGCGGTTAGAAGGACTGACCGATCATCTTCCCGGGATTCAGATCCTCGGTAAGGAGGAGTGGGCGAATCCGGGCGGCTCTGTGAAGGACCGCGCGGCGTCTTCGATTGTGGTCGATGCACAGAAGCGCGGACTGCTGGGAAATGGCCGCGGGCTACTCGATGCTACGAGCGGAAATACCGGCATTGCCTACGCGATGCTCGGCGCAGCGCTGCATTTTCCCGTGACGCTTTGCATGCCTTCGAATGTGTCGGAGGAGCGCAAGCGATATCTCGAAGCGTACGGCGCCAAGGTGATCTGGACCGACCCCGCCGATGGATCGGACGGAGCTATTCGCAAGGCGCGCGAGCTTGCTGCCTCCGAGCCGGATCTTTACTACTATGCGGACCAGTACTCGAACGATGAGAACTGGAGAGCGCACTACCGCACGACCGGCAAGGAAATCTGGGACCAGACCGAGGGGCAGGTAACTGATTTCGTGGCGGCGCTTGGAACGAGCGGAACCTTTATGGGAACGACGCGCCGGCTGCGAGAGTTGAACCCGAAAGTCCGTTGCTACTCCATGCAGCCTGATTCGCCGTTCAACGGACTCGAAGGTTTGAAGCATATGGCGACGGCGATTGTGCCGCGCATCTACGATCCGAATCTTGCAGACGAAAGTCTTGAGATGGCAACGGAGACTGCGTACAAGATGGCAAAGCGCCTTGCCAGAAATAACGGGTTGCTGGTTGGAGTTTCTGCTGCGGCCGCTGTAGCAACGGCCTTGCAGATTGCGGAGAAAGCCGCTGCAGAAGGGCGCGAAGCGGTGATTGTCACGATCCTTTGCGACTCCGGCGCGAAGTATATGAGCGAACGTTTCTGGCAGGAGGAGCAGTACTGATGTTACGGATTCACTTTGCAGAATATGAGGCGCTGCGCACGCATGGGCAGGAGACGTATCCGCATGAATGTTGCGGCGTTTTGCTGGGCAAGAATGTCGCTGGCGAAGGCAACCACGTGCAGCAGATCGTTCGTGCAGGCAATACACGCACGGACTCCGCGCATAATCGCTACAACATTGCGCCACAGGAGTTGGTGAAGATCCAGCGGCAGGCGCGTGGATTGGAGCTCGACATCGTGGGCTTCTATCACTCGCACCCGGATCATCCGGCGCAGTGGTCGCAGACGGATATCGCGGAGGCGCATTGGATGGGTTGTTCGTACATCATCACCGCTATTGAAAAGGGTGCGGCCGCGATTACGAACTCTTTTTTGCTGAAGGGTACGAGCGAAGACAATAAGCGCTTTGAAGACGAAAGCATTGAGATCGATATGGCTGCGAAAGAAACCGCAGCGCAAAACGACGAAAGAGGACAGGCATGAAAATTCATATTCCCACCCCGCTACGCGCATATACCGGCGGACTTGCGACCGTCGCGGTTAGCGGCTCGACGGTAAGCGCGGTATTGGAGCAACTTGTTACGGAGCACGCGGCGATGCGCCAGCACCTCTTCAGCCCGGAAGGAAAGCTGCGGTCCTTCGTTAATCTCTACCTGAACGATGACGATATTCGCTACCTGCCTGGCAAGGAAGAAACCGCGGTTACCGATGCGGACGAGTTGACGATCATCCCTTCCATTGCGGGCGGCAGCAATTTGTAACCACTGTAGTTTTTATTTGTGACTGATACGGTCACGTTTTGATTGCGAGGAAATACACCATGGCAACAGTAACTTTACCCGGGACGGCAGCGGAGCTTCCGAAGCTGACCAATGAAGAGATTTCACGTTACTCGCGGCATTTGATCCTTCCCGAAGTCGGGATGGAGGGCCAGCGGAAGTTGAAGGCTGCAAAGGTGCTGTGCGTAGGCACCGGCGGCCTGGGCGCGCCGCTTGCACTCTATCTTGCGGCAGCAGGTCTCGGCACACTTGGGTTGATCGATTTCGACACGGTCGAGGACAGTAACCTGCAGCGACAGGTGATCCACTCTACGAGCACCGTTGGGATGTTGAAGGTCGATTCGGCCGAGATCATGCTGAAGGGCCTGAACCCGCGCATGAATATCGTCAAGTTCAACACCATGCTGACGAGCGCGAATGCGCTTGAGATCTTCAAGGATTTCGACATTATTGCGGATGGAACCGACAACTTTCAGACGCGCTACCTGGTCAACGATGCATGCGTGATGTCTGGCAACAAGCCGAACGTGTATGCGTCGATCTATCGCTTTGAAGGACAGGCAAGTATTTTTGGCACGAAGGACGGGCCCTGCTATCGCTGCCTGTATCCGGAGCCGCCACCGCCGGGGCTTGTTCCCTCATGCGCAGAGGGCGGCGTGCTCGGCATCCTGCCGGGGCTGCTTGGCATGATTCAGGCGACGGAGACCATCAAGCTGATTCTGGGCATCGGGGAGCCGCTGGTAGGGCGACTGTTGCTGGTGGATACGTTGGGAATGAACTTCCGCTCGTTGAAGCTGCGCAAAAATCCGGAGTGCCCGGTCTGCGGGACAAACCCGACGGTAACGGAGTTGATCGACTACGACCAGTTCTGCGGCATTGAAAAGCCGAAGGGCAATGGACCGCTCGAAGTGGCGCACGACAAGGCTGTCGGCGATGCCGCGGTCGTTGATGGTATCCCTCAGATCTCTGTCGAAGCCGTGAAGCGCAAGCTGGATGCGAAGGAAGATATCTTCGTTCTGGATGTGCGCGAGCCGCACGAATACCAGATCGTGAATCTGGGCGCATCCCTGATTCCGGTCGGCGAGTTAGCGAATCGTGTGGGCGAACTCACAGCTCAGAAAGATCACGAGATCGTAGTGCACTGCAAGTCCGGCGCGCGTAGTCAGAAGGCTGCCGTGATCCTCAAAAACGCAGGGTTCACCAATGTCTCGAACATGACAGGCGGCATTCTGGCGTGGGCGGACAAGATCGATCCTACGATGGCAAAGTACTAACAAACATCAGGCACGGCGCGGCGCATTCTCTCGCGAGGATGCGCCGCTTTTTTGCGCCTAATGCTTGAGTGCGGGCTGAAGGGTTTTGAGATTGCCGTCGGTCGCGGGGGTTTTGAGACCAAGAATTTTGGCGATGAATGGGTAGACATTCACGTTCTCAAACGGCGGCAGCCTGGTTCCCTGCTTGATGTCCGGCCCTTCAGCAAAGAAGATGGCTTTCATCTCCGGCATGGTTCGCGGGTTGTAGCCGTGGCCACCGCGGACGATGCTCAACCGTGTCGCTGCGCCGGTCAGCGAAGCGTGGGCGCGAATGGTGTACGGTCCGTTGGGGACGATCACGGGATCGCCTTCACGCGGATTGGAGTTGAAGTGGAGTGCTGCCGGAACATCGGCGCGGCGGTAGACGCTGAAGCGCGGATCGGGATGGGCCTTGAACTCCTGGTAGGCCTTCGCTGCGTCCGCATCGGTCTTTGGATAAAGCTGAGAACCTTCGGTGTGGAAGTTACCGAGGTCTGCGAAGTCTGAGAGATTTACGTTTTTCGGGTTGAGCGTGACCATGCCATGATCGGCTACGACAACAAGATCGATGGGCAGATGCAGCGCGGTGAGTCGCTGGTCGAGTTCGCCAACCATGTCATCGAGATGGTGCACGGCGGCGCGGACCTCTTCGGACTCCGGCCCGTAGTTATGGCCGGCATGATCGACGTTCGAGTAATAAAGAGTGATGAAGTGTGGTCGCTGCTCAGCAGGAAGCTGAAGCCATGCAATGACCTGATCGATGCGCTTCTCGTCGCTTAATTTGTCGTCGAACTTGAGGTAGTAGCTGGGGCGTTTGCCCTGGATCTCTGCCTCGGAGCCGGGCCAGAAGAGACAGGCGGAGCGCATGCCCTGCTGCTCGGCCAGCACCCATAATGGCGTGCCGCCATACCAACTTCCGTCGCTATTGGTCTTCGACTGCGTGTAGACGTAGGTCGCGTTGCGCGACGGATCGTAGAAGCTGTTTGCGACAATGCCGTGGTGTTCCGGATAGAGACCGGTGATGAGCGACAGATGGTTAGGAAAGGTTAGCGAAGGATATGAGGGCAGCATTCCCTGCGGCGCGCTCGCGCCTTTCGCTGCCATGGCCAGAAGGTGCGGTGGACCGTATTTGACTGGGTAATCGTAGCGGAAACCGTCGAGCGAAACCAGGACTACATAGTGCTTCGCCTGTTGCGCGGCGGTGTTCGGTGGATTCGGTACGGTAATGACCGGCGTTGGATTCTGCGCAAACGAGGCTGCGGTGAAGAGGCAGGCGAGTGCAACCACAGCGAGGTATCGATTTGGCGCTATGCCGGGCATGAGACTACTCCTCTGGCTTAGTCTCTTCGTCCTCTGCCTTGTCGTCGGTGGCCAGCATCTGCAGACAGAGCGGCGGCTCCAGCATGCAATCCATGCGAGCGATTGAGCGGACAGCCTGTTCAATCGTTGAGGTCAAACACGGCTCGGTGGTGACGACAAACGGCAAGCGATGTTTGGGATATCCGGGACGCTGCAGGATGGAATCGATGTTCGCGCCGACCTTGCTCAGTGCGCCGGAGATGGCGGAGACGATGCCGGGTTTGTCGTCGACGACAAAGCGCAGGTAATGCGGAGCGAGGAAGTCGCCAGTGACTGAGCGCTTGCGCACTGGAAGCTGGACCGTGGTGCAATGTTGCGCAACGGCGAGCAGATCCGAGACGACTGCGATGGCGGTTGGATCGCCGCCTGCGCCATGACCGGAAAAGACTACATCGCCACCAAAGCGGCCGCTGGCTACCACCATATTTTGTGTGCCATGCGACCAGGCGATGGGGGAGCTATGCGGCACCAGCATAGGGGCGACCCGCGCATGGACGACCTTTCCGTTAATCTCCGCGCGGGAGACCTGCCGAATGGTGCAGCCCAACTCCTTTGCGTAGGCGAAGTCGATGGCTTGCACCGTCGAGATGGTTTGGGTGGCGACGCTCTCGGGGTTGAGTTCAACGTGCATGGCGATGCGAGAGAGGATGCAAAGCTTGGCGCGGGCATCGTAGCCGTCAACATCCGCAGAGGGATCGGCTTCGGCGTAGCCTGCATGCTGTGCATCTGCCAAGACCGTGGCGTACGCAGCGCCTGATTCCATGCGGCTGAGGATGAAGTTGCAGGTGCCGTTAACAATGCCGCTCAAACGGGTAACCTGGTCGCCGCACAGCCCTTGCAACATGCCGGGAATGACGGGAACGCCTCCCGCAACGGCGGCTCCGTAGAGAAGCTGAACATTGTGTTTTTCGGCAAGCTTCGTGAGGGTTGTGCCGCGATAGGCGATGAGCTGTTTATTGGCTGTAACCACGGATTTGCCAGCGGCAAACGCTTTGCGGAGCCAGCCCTCGATGGGGTTGAGACCGCCCATCAACTCGATCACGACATCCACATCGGAGCGAAGAATGTCGTCGATTGACTCGGTCCAGACGACGGAGGACGGGACCGATTTCGCCGCAGCGGAGGTACGCTTCCGCTCCACATTACGATTGAAGATGTGGGTGAGTTGGACGCCGGAAAATTTTTGCGCGGCAAGGACGCGTGCGACCGAACTGCCGACGGTGCCGAAGCCCAGAATGGCGACTTTGGTAGTGCGTAAGGATGCGGAGGTCCGGGCCTTCGCTGCGATTTTCTTCGAGATTTTCTTGGTTGCCATGCCTGCTCTTTAGTGAGTGCGGTGTCGAATGCGTGGTCAGTAGACGATGCGTATAGGAAGCGCCTTCCAGGCTGCAAAGCTGGAGAGCGCCTCGTCGTGGAGGAGCATGGAGATGGTCGTTCGGCGCGCTGCGTGAGGGCGCGTCATCTCTTCATAAAGCATACGGTCGTCGAAGCCTGCCTCTGCGGCATCGTTGGCGGTATTGCCGTAAAAAATGGCATCGCAGTGCGCCCAATAGATGGCTGCAAGGCACATGGGGCAGGGCTCGCAGCTGGTGTAAATCTGGCAGCCACGCAACTGAAATGCAGCGAGCGTCGTGCACGCGTTGCGGATCGCAACGACCTCAGCATGTGCGGTGGGATCGTTGGTCGAAGTGACCTGATTGGCACCTGTGGCAAGGACTTTGCCTTCGTGCACGATCACCGCGCCGAAGGGACCACCGCGACCGGAGACGACGTTTTCCGTCGCTAATTCGATGGCTTGACGCATGAAGATCGGATTGCCCTGCATCCAACTCACTTTCCTTGTCGCATGATGGGTGAGTCAAGGACAATGCACTCAGATACACAAATTATGGCACATGCCTTTGTCGCTCATCACGCGAACACTCTAAGGGCGCGTGACCCGCACAATTGTGGCGAGGCCTGTCGGCGATGTCCGCAGAACCGGTATACTTGCCGCGACGCCCGCACGGCTAGCATGTGAATCGGAGTAGGCATGCCTATTGAATCGATAAATCCCGCAAACGGTCAGCTGCTCCGCAGTTTTGAACCGCTGACCGCAGAAGCTATCCGGCAGAAGATCGACCTGGCCGAGGAAGCGTTTCTCGCGTATCGGCAAGTTCCTCAGGAACATCGCACGATGTGGATGCGCAAGCTCGCTGCGCAGTTGGAAGCGGAGGTCGAGGACCTTGCCCACATGATGACGCAGGAGATGGGCAAACCGATTGCGGCGGCGCGGCAGGAGGCACTCAAATGTGCGACGTGCTGCCGTTATTATGCGGAGCACGCCGCCGAGATGCTGGTGCCGGTGCCGATCACTACAGAATCCAGCCAGAGCTTCGTGTGTTGGGAACCCATGGGCATTGTGCTCGCCGTGATGCCCTGGAACTTTCCATTCTGGCAGGTCTTTCGTTTTCTTGTTCCTGCCCTGATGGCGGGCAACGCGGCGCTGCTGAAGCATGCTCCGAATGTTCCTCAATGCGCTCTTGCGATCGAGTCGCTGGTACGCCGGGCAGGATTTCCGCGCGGCATCTTTCAATCGCTTTTGATTGAGGCGGAGCAGACAGAATCCGTGCTCGCGGACGAGCGGGTCCGCGCAGTAAGTGTTACGGGAAGTGAAGCTGCGGGCAGTGCTGTCGCCTCGATCGCCGGCAGACTGGTTAAGAAATCGCTGCTTGAGTTGGGCGGTAGCGATCCGTTTATTGTCATGCCCTCGGCAGATCTTGAACAGGCTGTCGAGATCGCAGTGCGCGCCCGCTGCGTAAACAATGGGCAATCCTGCATTGCTGCAAAGCGCTTCCTGGTTGCGGACGCGATCTACGAGGAGTTCGAACGACGATTCGTGGAGGGCATGGAAGCAATGCGTGTGGGTAATCCGATGCGCGAAGATATCGAAGTAGGACCACTCGCAACGGCGCGTATTCGTGATCGACTGGAGGAGCAAGTCCGTGCTGCGGTTGAGGCTGGAACGCGTGTGCTGACCGGCGGAGAACGCATGGTTGGCGACGGTTTCTACTTCGAGCCAACTGTACTGGTCGATCTACCTCGTAGCGCACCGGTCTATCGCGAGGAGTTCTTCGGCCCGGTCGCCCTGCTGTTCCGCGTGCAGGATATAGATGAAGCGATCAGCGTGGCGAACGATACGCCTTTTGGGCTAGGCGCGTCGGTCTGGACCAAAGAAGAATCGGAGCAACAGCGCTTTATCTCTGAGCTGCAGGCAGGTGCTGTTTTTGTGAATGTCATGGTAGCGAGTGACCCTCGATTACCGTTTGGGGGGACCAAGCGCTCAGGCTACGGGCGCGAACTTTCTGCTGCGGGGATGCGGGAGTTTATGAACGCGAAGACGGTCGTCGTCGCTTAAAACGGCTTGATGGAATACAGAATGGGCGCCACCTAAGTGGCGCCCACCGCTGCTGATACGAGTATTGTTTAGAAGTTGAACGAGAGGAATAACTGAAGCCGCTCCACCGCGGAGCCATTGGTAAACGGTCTTCCAGCAAGCTGAGTAGAGGTACCAAACAACTGTTTCGAACTGAGTACTCCGACAGGGGTGCTGAGTGCCTTGTAGTTGAAGAGATTCTGGGCCTGTGCACCAACTGAAAGATTGTATTGGTGACCAGTGTTGCTTCCAAAACCGCCGCCACGACCGCCGCCACCACCGGGACCGCCACGACCACCACCGCCACGCTCACCCCCAGGACCGCCGCCACCAGGACCGTTTTGAGCCGCGGCACGAGCGCGAGCAGCATCTGTGAGAGGGCCAAATCCGAAAGTCCGCGACACCCTGAGATTCGCCACGAATTGCGTGGGTCCGGTGCAGTAGTTGATCGGTACTGGATTGTAGTTGACTGTTCCCAGCGCAGGAGTAACAAAGTCACCGGCAACAGTGCATCGTCCGGAGGATCCATTCGCGAACGAAGGCCGGTCGTTGATCTTGCTATCTCCATTGACGTCTGTGCCGGTCGTAAGGTTATAGGGAGATCCGGAAGAAGCAATGACGAACGGGCTAAGCGAGATCTTGAAAGGCGCGTTAATCGTTCCGCTGAGGAATAAGCGATTGCGCGTCGAGAAGGTCGTACGTCCGTAATCACCCTTGATGTTGTTGGAGTTGGTGGGAAAGTAGCTTGCTCCGGAGGCATCGCCATTCGCGAAGTTCAGAGAATAGAAGCCCGCGAGAGAATAATATTTGCTGTTGCGAAGGTTGAAGTTAGCGATGATCTGATTCTGCCGGAACTCGCCTTCTGAGATGTATTGATACTGTGTCGGCGACGTGGACGATACGCGGCTCAGGAACTGGTGGACGCCAATGGTATGCAGATAATTGACAGAGACCGTTGCTCCGCGAAAGAGTTGATGGTCTCCACCGATCTGAAACTGCATCGTGTACGGAGCACGCAGGGTCGCCGAGGCAACGTAGGTCTGGTTTCCTAAAGCGGCTGCAGACGCCAGGCAGTTTGCGACGGTCGTCGGCGAGCAAACCAGCGCAGGCGGCGTGGTGAAGACGGCCAGCGAATTTATCTGGTTGAT
>JBDTDX010000403.1:0-3387 GCA_039922815.1 Granulicella sp. | reverse complement strand
TGTCCGCAACCGTCCATTTGCTCATGGTTGTTCGATGCCGGGGGAAACCGTGCGGCGTAAAGCGATTTCAATACTGGAATTGACCTCGGCCTGGGCGAACTCCGCCGCAACGCGAATACCGTTGAAGATGGCACGCTCGTTCGACGAACCGTGACCGATAATGCAGGGCCCACGAACGCCCAGCAGAGGCGCGCCGCCGTACTCGGAGTAGTCGAGCCGCTTCTTGAAGTCGTTGAACGCCTTGCGCGAGAGCAGAGCGCCCACCTGCGAGGTGACGGTCGATTTAAGCGAATCACGCAACAGGACGCTGAAGAGCTTAACCAGCCCTTCGCTTGTCTTCAGCGCGACATTGCCAACGAAGCCATCACAGACTGAGACATCGGTACGGCCGTTATACAGATCGCGGCCTTCCACGTTGCCGATGAAGTTGATCCCGGGCATAGCGCGTAGCAGCGGCAGCGTGTCGTGCGTCAGACTGTTGCCCTTGGAGTCTTCCTCGCCGATCGAAAGCAGACCGACGCGGGGATTGCGAATCTTCAGGACATTCTCCGAATAGATTTGGCCCATGACGGCGAACTGCACAAGATTGTCCGGGTCAGAATCGACATTGGCGCCAACATCCAGCAACAGGGAAGGACTGCCGGTAATGGTCGGCAGGATGGTCGCAAGCGCAGGGCGATGCACACCCGCAAGCATCCCCAGAACCATCTTCGCAGTCGCCATCGCCGCGCCGGTATTGCCTGCGGTAAAGAATGCGGCTGCCCGGCCCTCACGCACCATCTTCAGGCCGACGCGCATGGAAGAGTCGCGCTTGGCACGGACGGCCTGTGCGGCCTTATCGTCCATGCTGATCCACTCGGAGGCAGGAACGATGAAGATGGGAAGATGTTTGGCGCGAAGGTTCTGAACAGCCAGATGCTGACGCAGCACCGGCCGCAAGATCTCTTCGGGCCCAACGATGTGGACCCTGACGTCAAGGTGCTTGCACGCGAGGATGGCCCCGCGAATCTCGGATTCGGGGGCCTTCTCGGAGCCCATTCCATCAACAACGATGTCTATCGGCATGCAGGTCTGGACTGTTTCTGTGGTGAGGCTAGCTTACTTCCTTGGTCACGAGGACCGCACGGCCCTTGTACTCGCCGCACTTGCGGCAAACGCGATGGGGCAGTTTGCGCTCGTGGCAGTTGGGGCACTCGGAGAGTCCGGTCGGGGTCAGGAAGTCATGGCTGCGGCGCTTGGCGGTGCGCTGTTTGGAGTGGCGCCGTTTCGGATTAGGCATTGCGGTATCCCTTCAAGGTCTTCGACATGCCGCATTGTCCGGAAATCCTCTGGACACGCGCAGGCAGCGAAGGAAAAATCTCTACAACAAAACTTAGTGCTTCAGTTCGAGCTTATCGGCTAAACCCGCAAGTGCATTCCAGCGCGGATCAGCCGGAGTGTTCTCACAGGAGCAAATTGCCTGATTCAGATTTTGGCCACAACGGGGACAAAGTCCTTTGCAATCCGGCTGGCAGAGGGCACGTCCAGGCAGGGAGAGTAACACCTGTTCCCGCACGACATCCTCAAGCAGCAGACCGCTCTTCTCATAATACCCGATTTCGGTCTCGTCGACAGTAATTGCTCGCTCGCCGGACTCAGCATCGGCCTCCTGCGGACGAAAGATCAGGTCGAAATACCCCTCGAGCGGAACGTTGACCGGCTCGACGCAGCGGGCGCACTCCATCTCGAAGCCGCCCGAGTAGTTGGCCCGGACACGAATATCGGCAATCTGACTACCTTCGCGGTGCTCGAGGAGCAGATCGGCCTCCCCTTTGACGGGCAGATCCCCGACCTGGGTGATGCCGGTGGTGAAGTCGATCGAGCCGGGCGCAAAGCTCGCGGCGATCTGGAGTGGCTCATTTTCAAGTTGAAGCGGTGTGATGAGCATGGATTAACGCTATGCGGGTACAGGTCGCAGGTCAACTGGTGTGTTTCCGCGTACTAACTTACCTATCTTATTAAGGCGACCTTTCGCGTGGAAGAACAACGGGGAACCCGGTCTGGCAGACCCACAACACCCGAAGTTGTCAGGGGTGAAATCAGAGTGTCGAGATTGGGGTCACCACATCAAACGTCAAAATCGTAAGCTATACGATCACATCGCCATCTTGACGAATCGATATGGAAGCTGAAAGATCACAGTAGAGGACAAAAGATGAGGTTGCATCGCGATATCGTAAAGCTGCCTGTAGTGATGTTCGTCTTATGTTCAACATTGTCGCTCTTCACGCGAGCGCAGGAGAAAAAGCCGGACCAACAGCCGTCCGCAAGCCAGACGGACTCTCGGCCGCCTACGGTAAGCGTCAGGGAGAGCAAAGAGCATCTCATCACACGGGTAGATGCCAGCTATCCTCCAATTGCGGCGGCGGCACACGTCAGTGGTGTTGCAGTTTTCGGGGCAGAGATCGATGCAGCTGGAAATGTGACTACGGTAGTGGCCCTGAGCGGCCCCGAAATGTTGCGCGCAGCAGCGGCGGAAGCAGTGAAACATTACAAATACCGTCCGTTTCTCGTGAACGGTGTGCCAACAATTGTGCGAACGGCTGTCCAAGTGAAATTCGTGCTCGGACGCCCGAAGAGCGTTGAATAGCCGACGACTTCTCGCCGCAAAACGGGAATGAGGCACCAACCAGCAGGGTCTCGCAGCATGCATGGACCTTAACCCGGCCAGGAAGCTCAAATCTAAAGCCCCCCTACACGTATGATAATGAGCTTTCCTCGCGTGTACTTCAATGAACCCATTCTTCCCGCGATGCCAAGTCTGGATTGTTACTCCTGAAACGAGCGTTACAACATCTTGCGTCGCTAAAACGGTTGTTTCAGGTGCAGACAGGCGCTTCTTCAGGCCGTGATTCCCCCGCTCCTCGCTGCCATCCGTGAAACTGACTTCTCACACATTGCTTCGAAGGAAAGATCAGCACCCTACGAATTTCGCCTTATTTACTCTTGAGCCGTTGCTGCGGGGGGGTAGAATTCCTGCGACATGATCTTTTCCCCCGCGAACATCACCGCGCTGGTTGTCGCTGCGAGCTTTGCCGCAGGGCTGAACATCTATGCAACCGTGCTGACGCTCGGCATCCTGGCGCGGACGCAATGGGTGGCCCTGCCGCCGGGACTCGATTCGCTTGGCCATACCTGGGTGCTGGTGTCGTGCGCCATCCTGTTCACGGTGGAATTCTTCGCCGACAAGCTGCCTGCATTCGACCTGGTGTGGAACGGCATGCACACCTTTGTGCGGATACCCATCGCGGCGCTGGTGGCCTACCACGCCAGTTCGCAGCTGACACCCGAGATGCAGATGATAGCAACCGTTCTCGGCGCGACGGTGGCGCTCGCGGCGCACACCTC
>JBDTDX010000402.1:0-2628 GCA_039922815.1 Granulicella sp. | reverse complement strand
CGACTGGGCTGGTGCTTGCGATTAGTCTTGCGCGGCAGGGTGTGCCTTTCCGCGTCATCGACAAAAATTCCGGGCCGGGACAGGCTTCGCGAGCGATGGCAGTGCAGGCGCGTACGCTGGAGTTTTATCGACAGTTCGGGTTTGCGGAGGAGATGGTTGCGCGCGGCATCCAGCTGAATAGTGTTCATCTGCGCGAGAAGAGCGAAGAAGTGGCCATGCTCACGCTGGGCAATGTGGGCGAAGGGATTAGTCCGTTTCCGTTCATTCTCTCGTTTCCTCAGGATGACCATGAGCGGTTCCTGACGCAGCAGTTGGACGCGATGGGGATTGCCGTCGAATGGGGTATGGAACTCAGTGAGTTCGACGACGATGGGTCGCAGGTTCGTTGCGTTCTTCGCAGAGACGGAGTGGAAGAGATTGCCAGCTGCGCGTATCTGTGCGGTTGTGATGGGGCTTCGAGTACGGTCCGGAGGGAGCTGAAACTCGAGTTTGCGGGTGGCACCTACGACAACCTCTTCTATGTAGCGGATGTGGAGATCGGCGGCGAGCCTGCGCCTGATTTTGTAATCAATCTGGGCCGTAACACTCTGGTGATTATGCTGCCGGTTCGCAGTACCGGCGCGAAGAGATTGATCGGGATTGTCCCTGCGGCGATGCATGGCCGAACCGATCTGACCTTCGACGATGTGCGCCCGCTGGCGGAGAAACTCATTCAGATCCATGTCGCAACGGTGAACTGGTTTTCTAAGTACCATGTGCACCACCGCGTTGCAGAGCACTTCCGATCCGGGCGCGCTTTTATCGTAGGCGACGCGGCGCACGTTCATAGCCCGGTTGGCGGACAGGGCATGAACACGGGGATCGGCGACGCGATCAACCTTGCATGGAAGCTGGCGGACGTGTTGCAGGGACGGGCGTCTGCGGCGATTCTCGATACCTACGAAGCAGAACGCCTTCCGTTTGCACAGACGCTTATTCGCACAACGGACAGGGCGTTCCGCGGCCTGATCGATACCGGCATTGTGGGCAGGACCATGAGGGGTTGGGTACTTCCTCATCTGCTGCCGCTGCTTTCGAGAGCTACGTTCGGGCGCCGTGCGATGTTTCGGATGTTGTCGCAGACGCGCATACATTATCCCGACAGCGAGTTGAGTCATGGGACCGCGGGTCGCGTGAGGGGTGGCGATCGGCTGCCGTGGGTCGAGGCGGAAGGGGCGAATAATTTCGACTCGTTGAAGAGCCTGCGGTGGCAGGTGCATGTATATGGGGAAACGAATGCCGATTTTCACAGCGACGTCGAAGAGCTTGGCCTGCGTGCCGCTTGCTTTCCGTGGAGCGCTTCAGCGAAGGATGCGGGGCTGCGGCGGGATGCGTGTTATCTTGTCCGGCCAGATGGCTATATTGCATTTGCCAGCCCGCGGCAGGATGGGGAAACACTGCGGACGTTTTGCGGCGAACGGGGCTTGAAGTTCAAGGACGACGTTTGCTAGAAGAGCTGCCCTATACTCGCTGAGGGAGCGACACAAAATGCCACTGAAGCTGATCAAGTCTGACGGCCCTGCCTCGACTTACCCGGAAGCCGGGATGACCCGCCAACTGCTTGCCTGGTCGAAAGATCTGATGCTGGTGCGTCACCGTTTCGAACAAGGCTGGATTGGCGCGGCTCACAGCCATCGCCATCATCAACTGGTCTATATACTTTCGGGCAGCATCCGCATCGTTGCCGGTGGCGAAGAAGCAATCGCCCATGCAGGAGATAGCTTTGTTGTTGATGGGTGTGTCGAACACCAGGCGTTCGCCCTGGAAGACTCCGAGGTACTGGATATATTCACCCCGTACCGTGAGGAGTACGCACTCTAAGCAAGGGTGCGGGCCGGGAGCGGAGATTCTCGCAAATTCATCTTCACTTTTAACGATGTGAGGTATGTATAGACAACTGCACTATCAGGCGGATACAAACATAACCGGTGAAGTTACGTTCTGCCATTGAACTGCGTGGCGAAACCAGCTCGCTGGCTTGTATGAGAATTTTGAAATACGCTGCATAGAACAGAGTGGAGGACGAGTGCAAAAGTCTCACATCCTATCCGCCAGTGTGATCCGCCCGCTCGACAAAGGCGGATTCATCCCGCTGTACTTTCAGATACAGCGGACCCTGATGGAACAGATTCGTTCGGGCGAGTTGTCCGAAGGCGATCCTCTTCCCTCTGAGGAAGAGTTGGGGCGGGTCTACCTGGTGAGCCGGATGACGGCACGGCAGGCGCTGCACGGCTTGAAGACCAACGGCTACGCCGTCAGCCAGAAGGGGCGGGGGACTTTTGTTACGCGGCCGAAGCTTGAGAAAAACATCATGCACCTGCGGGGCTTCACCGAAGATATGAAACATCTGGGGATGGAGCCTAGTTCCAAACTGCTGGCGCAAACGGTTGTGAAGGCCACGGTCGATCTCGCCGAGAAGTTGAAGGTAAAGACTGACGAAAATGTGATGCGATTGCGGCGGCTACGGCTGGCTGACGGCATCCCCATGGCCCTTGAAGATTCCTGCATTCCTCTTCGGCAGTTTCCGGGGTTGGAAAAGATCAGCTTCGCAAAAAGGTCGCTTTACTTGGTTCTGCGCGAGAACTATGG
>JBDTDX010000401.1:0-2612 GCA_039922815.1 Granulicella sp. | reverse complement strand
CGGCAGTTCGACAATGTGTCGGTGATGACCTTCGACGGTCTGCTGGTGGACTTTGCGAAGAGCCAAGGCGCTAAGGCGGTGTTGCGCGGGATTCGGGCGATCTCGGATTACGAGTACGAGTTTCAGATGGCGATGATGAACCGGAAGCTGAACCCAGAGATCGAAACGCTGTTCATGATGCCGGCGGAGAAGTACACGTATGTGAGCTCGCGGCTGATCAAGGGCGTGTTCCGGCTGGGTGGGGATGTGACGGCGCTGGTGCCTCCGCTGGTGATGGAGCGGCTGAAGGCGAAGGGCTGAAACTGCCGTGGATTGGCAGACGGCGTGCACGCATAATTTCTTTCTGTATATAATCGGCACCGTTATAAAAGCAGGAAGATGCGGGTTCTTAAGGGGCAGAGGCTGTCCGTTGAGGGTCGGCATGGGTCAGAACCTCTACAGGATGAGGGGTTCCACGCTATCCCCGGCGATGCGGGGAGTGAACTGATAGAGACGCGATGCCGAAGCTGGACAGCGTTTTGTATCCGGTTTGAAGTTCTGTTTGGTTTTCAATCAATATGCCTTGGAGGCTGGTTAGATGAGTCAATGGGTTCTGGAGAAGGTCAGTGGCAGTGTGTCGCCTATGAATGCGAACGGTCTGTTTGGCAATAATTTTAACGTGGGCTTTTCGGTCGCGTACAAGGCGAGCACTTTCGGGAGCTTTGTCGAGCCACCGATCCTAGACTGGCATGAGAAGTTCATCATGGTGGAACACCACAAGCGCGAGCGGTGGACGTTCGAAAAGAACATGTACGAGCACAACCCCTCAAGTGCAACCTTGGTGATCTGGCCGCGCCGCTATATCGAGGCGTATAATCTTGCGGGCGGGCAGCCATACACGGGAAAGGGCAGCTGCAAGTTATTCTCCAGCAAAGGCATTGCGGTGACCATCCAGCAGTTGGGGGTGGGTGCAACCACGCAGCAGCAAAAGGCCGATGCGGTCCGTAAATATTTGAAGTCGAATGGTGGGCGGCTCGACGTGATGATCCATGATATTCCTTCGCTGAATACGCCGGAGATGGTGGTCGTGAATCGACCGGGCATTGTGATGGGCAATCGTCCGGTTGCGGAGCACAAGGAGCGGCTGCTTTTGTTCAACGTCGGGCTGTTGAACAGCGGTTTGCGCTGGAAGGGCTATCAGCACGTGGCAGTATCGGCCGCTCTGGCGCAGCCCTTGTGGACGCGTAACGCTGGATTGGGATGGGGAGTTGCGGATCTTCCTCTGCCTCCGGGGTTCCGGGATGTGCCGCCGCCGGTCGGGGTCTCGGGGGTGCGTCCGCCGATGTTTGCGGGAGGCGAGTACTGGTAGGGCTGCTTTTTAGAAAGACAGGCAGTTGCTGAGAGCGCGGCGGATCGATCTTCGATTCGCCGCTTGTTTTTTGGGCGTGGGTCGTTGTCGAAGGTTGGGAGTTTTCGTCTCCCAACCTTTGTGCAAAGTGCGCACAAAGGATGGGGCACCCGAGCATCCCCTCAGGGGCTAAAGCCCCGTTCTACAGGGACGATTTGCGGCGTGGCTAAAGCAGATTTGCTGTTGGTGTGGAGGAAGACAACCGCAGATTCCCTTCGGGAATGAGAAACAACGGACACGGCAGACGCACGGATACGGCAGACGCACGGACACGGCAGACGCTGCGGATACGGCAGACGCTACGGACACGGCAGGCGCTACTCCAACTGCTACTTTGTTCTAGAGCCATGCCCATTCAACGAAAGGACTTAACTTGCTGGGTGGGTTGAGAGGGGGAGGGAGAGGGTGATGCTGGTTCCGTGGTCGGCGGGATCGGTGCTGCTGGTGAGCAGGATTTGTCCGCCGTGTTTTTCTATGAGCTGCCGGGTGACCCAGAGGCCGATGCCGGTGCCGAGGTTGCCCTTGGTGGTGTAGAAGGGCTCGAAGACCTGCTTGAGGTTCGCCTTGTCGATGCCTATGCCGTGATCCTGGACGAGGACTTCGATCGCTGCTGCCATGTTGGTGGCTTTCTGGATCTGGATGTGGAGCGGGCCGCCGTCGGGCATGGCGTCGATTGAGTTGGAGAGGATATTCGAGAAGACCTGCACGAGTTCGCCGCGGCTGGCTGTGACCGCATGGCGGTCGTCGAAGGTGGTCGTGACCTCGATGTTTCGATTCTTCAGCTTGGACTTGTAAACGGTGAGGATATCGAGGATGACCTGGTGGAGGAAGACCTCGACGGGCGCGCCGGTGTCGCGATAGTAGCCGAGGGTCTGCCTGGCGATGTGGGAGACGCGCTCGATCTCCGCCTCGGCGGTGAGGAGGTAACCGCGAGTTTCGCTGTCGAGGTTGCCGCTGGCGCGGGCGAGGTACAGAAGATTGATGACGGATTCGAGGGGATTGTTGATCTCGTGGGCGATGGTTGCCGCCATGCGGCCCATGGTGGCGATCTTGTCGGCCTGGATGAGGCGGTGTTCGAGGGCTTTGCGGTCGGAGATGTTGCGGGCGATCTTGGAGCTGCCAATGATCTGGTTGGCGCTGTTTTTGACCGGAGAGATGGTCAGGGAAACGTGGATCGGCTCTCCGTCTTTGCGGAGCCTGATGGTTTCGTAGTGGCTGATCCGCT
>JBDTDX010000400.1:0-9143 GCA_039922815.1 Granulicella sp. | reverse complement strand
CATCCCTCGTGAGCTTTTGGGTGCGAAGCCAAAGTGGGCCCCACGACGAAAACACCAGCACCTGGGCCGTTCCCAGCTTAGGCGGTCAGCCAAGGCCATACCTTGACGGCGTAGCCGAGTTCGACTGGTCCCGGGACGGCTCGCAATTGGCATTCCACACCTCCAGGTCCTGGGACCCACTCTACGTTTCCAAGGACGGCCAGCTCTCCGATGCCAAACTCGTCTTCAAGGCGGCCGACGGCTCCATTCTCATTTTCCTACGTGGTCGCCCGACGGCACCTTCCTATACTTCGTTCACGGCTCAGTTCCGGACAAGCTGGATATTTGGCGAATTCCTTCCAGCGGGAACATCCGAACAAATTACCTCCCACAATAGCTAGGTGACCTACCCGGTGCTTCTGGATAACCGCACGCTATTGTATCTTGCAACCGATGCTGACGGCTCGGGCCTGTGGTTTTACGGCCTCGACGTCAGGCACCGCGTTCCTCACCGCCTTACCTCCGGACCTGAACGCTACACGTCGCTTTCGGCCAGCGCGGATGGCCGAAACCTCGCCGTCGTCATCGCAAACACAACGAAAACGCTCTGGCGCATAAGCATAGCCAGTTCCACGCCGCAGCCAATGTTGATCCCGCTCAGCACTATTACGGGAGTCTCCCCGCGGCTGGGATCGAATTATCTTCTGTCTGTCTCGACTACCAGCACCGGAGAGGGCATCTGGAAGTTCGTGAACGGTGCTGGCACGCAGTTATGGCACGTTCCGGGAGCACGCATCATCGGTGCCCCGGCCATTTCGCCGGATGGACGCGCGATCGCGTTTTCGACTCGAGACGATAGCCACTCGCTCCTGAACACGATGCAAGCCGACGGTACGAACGTCCATATCCTGTCCTCTTCGTTGGATCTTGACGGCGCTCCCGCGTGGTCACCCGACGAACGCTTCATCACCACTGCAGTCAAAGATCACGGTATCCCGCACCTGATGCAAGTGCCGGTAGACGGTAGTTCTCCTTCTGTTCTAGTCGCGGGCTACTCGCTCGATCCCGCATGGTAACCCGATAGCCGCTTCGTTCTCTACTCGGGGCCCGATGTTGGTACCACGTTTTCTGTAGAGGGCCTTGAGGCTCAGGGAGCGGTTCCTCCGCTGGCTAAGCTGACACTTACTCGGGGAGCTCGACACCTCGTGCTCTTGCAGGACGGAAAAACCGTTGTCTTTTTGCAAGGAGATCTTCAGCATAAAGATCTCTGGCAAATGGATCTTCAGACAGGCGCTCTGCGCTTGCTGGTCAAGCTTCCGTTGCTCAAGGCCCTCGTCCTTTACAGACGTTGGTGTGGTAACCGGCAGAGAAGTCCCACCAACAGACGATGACATTTGGTGACTACGCGGCCTTGATTAAGACCGAAACGAGCTTTGGCAAGCCGGTCGAACATGGCAAACCACAATCGTTTATCGAATCATTTATGCAAGGCACGATGGACCTGCATGCTTGGGCAGTCCGCGATGCAGCGATGCACGTAGGCAAATTTCCGGTGGTGATCTACGCGCCGAGCCTGAATGCTCCTGCGACGGAGAACATCGAACTTTGCGACTATCTGGCAGGTGAAGGTTTCCTAGTGGTTGCGAGTCCAAGTATGGGCGCAACCACTCGATCGATGACGGTTGATATTGCTGGCGCAAATGCGCAGGCCAAGGATATCTCGTTTCAGATCGACTTTGCGAAAACACTGCCGGACACCGATATGTCTGAAGTAGCTGCGATGGGTTATAGCTGGGAGGCATGGGGGCATTGTTTTCTGCGGCTCGGGACAAGCGCATTGATGCTCTTGTCTCCCTCGACGGGTCTTTTCGCTATTCTCCTGACACGGTGCAAAAAGCCGGAGACGTTCATCCTGATCAAATGATGATCCCATTACTGGTCTTCAGTAGAGTTGAGGAGGCGCTTGAGTCCTGGGACGCGATGCAAAAGGACAAAAATCAGTGCGTCTCCGCACCAAATGTACTGAACGAATGGACCCGTGACGACCTATTTCATGTGCGACTGCTTGCGATCTCGCACATTCAGTTCAGTACTTTGTATCAACGAAGTGAGCGGTTCAGAAGGAAGAGATGCACTTTGTCCCGGCAGACTATTCGCTTGAGGATGGAGCAGGAAGCTACAACTGGATGGCTCAATACACACTGGAATTCCTAAATGCATATCTAAAACACGATCCCACAGCCATGCAGTTCTTAAAGCGGACTCCAACCGAGAATGATGTGCCGAAGCATTTGATGGCTGTAAATCTGCGACAAGCCTCAAGTAAGGCAGGAGAGGGTAGCGTTCCAGTCAAAAAGTGATGCCTACGCCTCCTTGTTGCGATGGAGGTCACTCTTCGAGCGTTTGCGAAAAAGTCCATCGAAACGCGTATTCAAACTGCTAGACAGACCCAAAGAATACCCAAGAAGGAAGAAATGTCGAAGTCTCAATGTAGATGCTCCGCATCACGGCAGTTGAACGACGGAGGTCGTAACCATGAATGTGCAGTTCTTTCCTCACATGTTGAGAAGTGCGAGCTACGGAACGCTTCTTCTCTCAATTGCATTCATTTCACAGATTTCACAACCTTGCCGGGCTCAGGTCCCCGTCAGCCATCATGTCCGCGACACTCAGGACGCGATTCCCGAACCTGCGATCCCGGCGATCTTGAAAGCTTTTGACACTTCGAAGTTGTAGCAATTGAAGCGGGCCATGATGGGAAAGATATAGACGACCTCATCCTGTCCCACATCTGTGACCACGCTTTCCGTCGTCAGTGAACGACATAGTCGTTGAATGCGGTAACATGCGCTACCAGCCGATTCTTGATCGGTACATCGCCGGCGAAAACGTTCCGGCGCGTCAGTTCGGTCGATCAGAACGAGGTCCGCCAGCTCGAGGGTCTGGAGCTGGACAAAACCCGTGATCTGCCTCCAGATGCTCTGGCGATTATCAAATGCCAAGCGTACGAACGATACGGTATAAAGACTTTGACTTAGTACGAGTCCTTTACTAAAGATCTCCAGGAGACTTCCGCTGATGTTTCGATTGCTCTGCATTCTCGTGCTTGTTACAGAGACAGCCTTGGACGTGGGCGCACAATCCTTATTTACGTCTCGGCCGGACGACCCTCACGCGGTGTATCTGGAGCGCGGAAGCTTTGGGGCAGTTGCGGATGGACAGAAAGACGACACGGATGCAATCCAAGCCGCGATCGACCGCGTGCAAGAAACCACGGGAGAGGGTGTCGTTTTTGTTGCGGATGGAAAATATCGCCTCAGCCGGACGATCCATCTTTGGTCGGGCATACGGCTGGTCGGGTACGGCGCTCATCGCCCAGTGTTTTTGCTTGGAGCAAACACGCCGGGATATCAGGAAGGCCATGAATTCCTTGGCACAGGTCGATACATGCTGCAGTTCGCCTCGCGACGTCCGGCACTGGGTGCGCCCGTCGTGGATGCCAACGAGTTTACGTTTTTTAGCGGCATCAGCAATCTCGACTTTGTGATTGGCGAGGGTAACCCAGCGGCGATTGCAGTGCGCTTTCACGTTGCACAGCACTCCTTTCTTCAACACATGCGGTTTCAGGTAGGCGGAGGAAGGGCGGCGATAGAGGACGTGGGGAACGGGGCGAGCGACCTTCAGATCGAAGGCGGAGAGTATGGCATCATATCGGTTCGCACATCGCCAGCGTGGCAGTTTCTCCTGATGGATTCAACCTTTACTGGCCAGCGACACGCCGCCATCCATACCCAGGAAGTGGGCATGACGTTGTTGCGAGACCGCATTTCACGGACTCCGATCGCCGTCGAAGTCACTCCAGGGATGACGGAAGAGCTTTACGGACGCGACCTCGTTCTGGAGGACATCGCCAAGTCGGCGGTGGTACTTGGCGACGCCCAAAAGGCACACAACGAAGTGACGCTGGACCACATTGTGTGCCACAACGTGACACGGCTGGTGATGGGTGAGCCTGGTGCCGATACGATGTTCGCAGTGAAGGGCAGGTCTGGTCGTTACGTTGAGGAACACTTGACGATCGGCGTATCCATCAACGTAAACGGGCGTGAAGAAGGCGTGCAAGTTCATCATCGCGAGCGGGCTGGTGCAGGTAAGCCCGTGCCTTCAGATATTCCATCGCTGCCCCCAATGCAGGAGTGGGTAAACGTACATACGCTCGGCGTGAAGGGCGATGGGTCGGATGATACTGCTGCTCTGCAGGCGGCGATCGTTCAGCACAGGGTGCTGTATCTGCCGATCGGGACCTATGCAGTTTCTAACACGCTGCGGCTGCGCCCGGACAGTGTGCTGATCGGCTTCAACCCCGCCAAGACTTTGATTACACCGAAGGACGAGGCGCCGGCGTTCCAAGGCGAAGGTGAAGTCACACCCGTGGTTGAAAGTGCAAAGGGTGGCGCGGCGATCCTTGTCGGCATTGGAATCGACACGTCGCCGCTCGATCATCGAGCAGCTGCTCTGGTTTGGCGAGCGGGTGCGCGATCCATGGTGGACGATGTCAACTTCGCGCGAACACCGATACGCAGGCCTCCTCCGCTCTCCGGGGGAGCAGCGCCGGCCGGTCGTCCACCACGAGGTCCGTCCTCGGCGGAGACGCAGTATCCGAGCTTATGGGTGAAGGATGGAGGCGGCGGGATCTTCCGCGGGATCTGGACGTCGAACACGCTTGCCAAGGCGGGGCTATTGGTCGAAGATACTACCACGCCAAGCATTGTTTACCAGATGTCGTGCGAACACCACATGCACCACGAGACGCAGTATCACCATGTGTCCAATTGGACCGTGTACGCGCTGCAGACGGAAGAAGAGAACCCGGCAGGCGCGGACTCTTTTTCAGTGGATCTGAAGGACGCGCGCCACATGCTGTTCGCAAACCTGTTTATGTACCGTGTCTCGCGCAATGTACTGCCAAAGCTGAATGCTGTAGAAGTGGCGAATTCCACTGAAGTTCAGTTTCAGAATGTGCATGACTTCAGCATGACGCGGCTAGCGTTTGATAACAGCGTGTGGGACGAAATCAGCGGTGTGCGCGTAAGGACTCATGACTTCACTGTCTTCACCATTAATCCTGACCTTAGGATAGGCGCTCCGCTGCCTCTGCCTGCGGGCGTCTTCGCGGGCGAATCGAAGCTAGAACAACTTGCAAACGGCTTCAGCGATCTCGCTGGGCTGGCGACGGACGAAGCTGGTCGGCTTTACTTCACCGACGCGGCGAACCACCGCATCTATAGTTGGAACGCGGATATAAAAAAGGCTGACATCCTGACTGATAGGGTAAGGACGCCGATGGCGACGGGATTCGCAGGACATGACTCCCTGCTGGCGTTGGATTACAGCAAGGCGGTCTTCGCAATCAACACAAGAAGCGGGGACACAACAAAGGTTGATCCCACGAGCACGCCACTGAGTGGGATGAACCTCATGCTGCCAGTCGGATTTCACAATAGTATGGATACCCTGGTGAAGCAGATGAAGCGTCAGGGCGTTGTCTATGCGCCGCGCAGCAACATGGCAATCGTGGCAGCTGTTGAGAATGAGGCGCGCAGTTTCTTTTATGCCCCGGGGAGCACGAACGCCATCATGGCCGGGGGAAACTGGCAGCCAATGCTACAGGCATCGCAGTGGCGGCTCTTCCATGTGGGCGATGAGCATTTCGCTGCCAGTGAAGAGGACGACACTCTCTATCGCCTGAAGCTGGACAGCCTGCAACAGGTGACGCCAACCAGGTTCGCGTGGCGTGGTGGGTCCAGTGTCGTCACCGATGCAGTCGGAAATGTGTATCTGGCGGAGGGCCAGCTCTACATCTATAACGCGAGAGGAAAGCAGATTGGCGTCGTTGAAATTCCGGAGCGCCCGCAGAGCCTGGCATTCGGCGGTCCGGATAATAGGACACTGTTCATCGGCGCACGCGGCTCGCTCTTTTCCGTGCAGACAGCTGCTGCCGGTCGGTAGACCCAGCGAGCGTGATTCCAAGAAGGCACCCGGCGTTCCAGGATTTAGAGGGAGCAGCGGCCAAAGCTCGCTGCTCCATCCATCCATCCATCAGCGCACGCGCGGCTTTCCGAGCAACTTAGAAAGGCCGACTCTCGCTGTCACGAACCAAATTGTCGACTACTCCGCCGTTCTATCCACCACACGCGGAACGCCGAGAGAATTGCCGTCGCGGAGGGCGTTAATCAACAGCGCGGGTGCCCTGGGAGTTTCTTTTGGCGGTTATTTCGTGAGGTCGTTGCAGGGCCTGACCGGCAACTCCCGGGACAGCTTTCTCTTGATGAACCTGTCTCTGCTGTGCGCTGCGGCGCTCATGTTCTTTCTTGCTGATCGAAGGACCGAAGGTCAACCTGCCTGGATTAGAGCATCAACGGCAGAAGGGAGTATGAGTAGCTGATGGAGAATTCCAACCAACTTTGTGCCGCCATGCGTACGCGGACCGTCTGCTTCCCTTCGCAAACTTGTCGCCCGAGAGATGGGCGATCAAAAGCGCATCTATCGACCCATCATCGATCGACGAGAACAACATCTATCACCACATTGGTGCGGCTCGCCTCTTCATGACTGAATCTCGGCGATCGTTGTGCAGTTCCGCCGTGGCGCGCATACTCAAGCTTTCAACAACACTCCAGTGAGGTCCTACTCGTGAAACTCTACCGCACATCCGATGCCGTCATCGTTGAACATGAAAATAACTTCTACCCCGTGGCGAATGTCGCCTGGGACGAACTGCTCTGCCAGCCATACATTATCGAGACCGCGCGCAGAGCGACTGCGGGCAAGGCCATCTCTTTCGATGCATCGACGGCGCTTGCCCCGATCATAAACCAGGAGGTCTGGGCCTCTGGGGTCACTTATTACCGTAGCCGCAACGCCCGCATGGAGGAGAGCAAAGATGCTGGCGGCGGTACTTTCTACGATCGCGTGTACTCAGCCGAACGTCCGGAGTTGTTCTTCAAGAGCGTTGGCTGGCGCGTGATCGGACCCGGAGGCGCGGTGCGTATTCGGACCGACGCAACGTGGTCCGTGCCTGAGCCAGAGCTCACCCTCGTCCTCAACCCACTCGGCCACATCATCGGCTACACCATCGGCAACGACATGAGCTCGCGCGATATCGAGGGCGAGAACCCCCTTTATCTGCCGCAGGCGAAGGTCTATGACGGCAGTTGTGCCCTTGGCCCCGCCGTGCTGCTGGCGGACTCCTCTGTTGACATAACCACCGCAAGGATCGAATTGACGATCAAGCGCGGAGGCGCAGAAGTTTTCTTTGGGAGCACCACGCTGGCTGAATTGAAGCGGGCACCGAAGCAACTCGCCGCATATCTCTTCTCAAACCTCAGCTTCCCGCAAGGCGCATTCCTGATGACCGGCACCGGGATCGTGCCCAAGGACGATTTCACACTCAACAGTGGAGATGTCATCAGCATCTCCATCGAAGGTATCGGGACACTGACCAATACTGTCGCTTAGGGATTACTTTTGTGCTTCCCCACAGCTCTTGCACCTTCGCATACCTCCTGCGTTTCATGCCACAAAAGACCCCGTGTCACCCATTGAGGTCGACACGGGGAAGGCAAGATCGTACAACTTGCGTGGGCGTATGAAGCCGCCCGTGATGCTGCTGTCGAGCGACCAACCCCCGTAAATGACGAGAACCTCTACTCTCTCGGCCCACAGCAGCCCAGCTAGCGGTGTTTTATTTGTCACCTTTTTGCTTCTTGTGGGACGTTTCGCGATCAGTTTTTACAGCATTGAGCACTGCGGCGAACGCAGGTTTGGGATGGTCCTGGCGATCGAATAGCAAAGCATAGTTCGTTCGGCCCCGTGTCGGGAAATTGTTGAGCCAAGATTCACCATCTTGAAGGCCCCAGAGCGTGACGCGTTCCATGGAGCTGTGGTGCTGCAGAAAAACTTCGAATAGATCGCCGTAGCGCTTCGCCAGTGCCTGCTGCATCTCCTCGGGCAGACTTTGGGTGTAGGGATTCGACTGTGCGCCGCCCGCGGCATTGGTAGAGACTTCCGCCGAGTTCGATCGGGTGGTTCGCGGCAGGACGTCCACATCCAGCTCGCTGATATTCACTTTTATCCCGAGGGCTGCAAAGGCTTCGATCGTTTCCGCCTCTTTTTCTGCGGTTGGACCATTGATCTTGACGTGCCCCTGCAGTCCAATGCCAGTGATGGGCACACCGGCCGCTTTCAGCTTACGGATCATCTCGACAGCGCCCTTGCGCTTAGCATCATTTTCCAGCGAGTAGTCGTTGTAGTAGAGTTCCGCCTTCGGATCCGCCTCATGCGCGAACTCAAACGCCTTGGCGATGTAGTCATCCCCAATAATTTGATACCACGGAGACTGGCGCATGGTTCCGTCGTCGTTCAGAGCTTCATTGACCACGTCCCATCCATTGATGCGCCCCTTGTATCTACCTACAACGGTGCGGATGTGATCATGCATGCGCTCGAGAAGCGCCTCCCTGGTCAGCGGCTTGCCGTTCGCGTCACGGAAGACCCACATAGGTATCTGGCTGTGCCACACTAGGCAATGGCCGATGACGAACATGTTGTGCTTTTCACCGAATGCGACGTAATGATCCGCAGAGTCGAAGACATAGCCATCGGGCTGCGGATGGATAGTCTGCCATTTCAACGCATTCTCCGGGCTAATGCTGTTGAACTGTGCGGCGATGATGGCGTCATCGGTGGGATTGCGCTCCTCAAACTGTTGCGAGTTCACCGCGACACCAATGCGCAACAAACCCTTGTAGGCATCCTTGAGATTCGTCGAAGGGGTACTCTGACCGTATGTAAAACCAGCTGCGAGGACAAACAGGGCAAGTAGTTTCATCGTACACAACTCCTGGGAGCGCACGTGATCCTGCCTAGAGGCTGCGTGGGCGTCTCAATTCTATACGTTAGCAAACGTTTACTTTATAAGAATTTTTACAGATCCCAAGTTCACGATTAGCCGGGCATCATCATCTACTGGCCCTCTCTCACCTAGCGGCTGTTATGAAGTTCAAGCGAGTTGTTTGAAGATGCTGGCGATCATGAGGCAGGCGAAGCAGAGGAAGTGGAAGCCTTTGAGGGTGGTGTCGATCCGTTCATAGTCCCGTGCGAGT
>JBDTDX010000399.1:0-2853 GCA_039922815.1 Granulicella sp. | reverse complement strand
ACTCGCACGGGACTATGAACGGATCGACACCACCCTCAAAGGCTTCCACTTCCTCTGCTTCGCCTGCCTCATGATCGCCAGCATCTTCAAACAACTCGCTTGAACTTCATAACAGCCGCTAGGTGAGCTCTCTGCAGTCAGGAATAGCCGCCTTGAAAAGGTTTGTACTTCCTAATTGTCAAGCGACTCCCTTACGCTTTGTGCGCCATTGCAAGCGGTTTGTCGATGCACCGGCAGTTAGAAACCGTTCCAACAGACTTCCCTAGTCACTACCTGCAACTTCATGGATTTTGGTTTGAGATGTCATTCGACGCAGAAACTGCACTCCTTGAAAAGGAATTGCTTCTGGTATCGGTGCGAGATCTCTCCAGATGGATGCTGCCGCCGAGAGTTCTCCCAAACTAAAACCGAAACTCTCAATGACTAGCCAATCGTTGTAGTGAATCGACTTGATCGTCGCAAAAAATTCCTGCCAATTCACATTCCCGGTGCCTGGTATTCCCCGGTCACTTTCGCTGGAATGAAGGTGCTTGAGATGCTTTCCAGCTCTCAGTATCGCAGGCCCTATGCTCTTTTCTTCGATGTTCGCGTGGAATGTATCAATGAGGATTCCTACATTCGGATTATCGACTTCATCGCAGAAATCGGCCGTATCGGCGACTGTATTTAAAAAATATGTTTCGAACCGGTTCAGAGGTTCCAAGGCAACTTGCACTCCAACCTTTTCAGCTAAGGGCGCAATCTCCTGCCAGCCTTCTACAGCTCTGGACCACTCATCCACCGTTCGTCTTACACCAGTAAAGTGGCCAACTGGCGAATATAGCGGTCCACATATTAATTTTCCACCTGCATCGGCAGTAGCCTTCAGGCAGTTCTCGATATGGGATCGCGCTTTACGACGGGCCTCTTTGTCTTCTGAAAGAAGACTCGAATTCTTAGGTAAAACACAGCAGGACGTGCACTTGAGGCCCACCCGCTCAGCTTCTTTCCGGAAGGAGGTGGCAGGGAAAGAGGTAGGAGTCAACATGCCTATCTCAATTCCATCAAAACCAGCGCCTTTGACACGAGGCAAAAGATCAAAATCTTTGACTCCAAATGAGTCGGTCCATACAAAGCTATTTGCGCCAAATTTCATTTATAACTCTCCACAAGATTTCTAAGTCACTATAAAACTTCTAGTTCTTATTGCGAAATATCCTGTTCCAATTCTGGATAGAGAATAAATTACCCTCGGGATTCTTGATATCAATTTGGATATACACCGAGATAATCTATTTTTAGATGATCTGAAATTAGCTCTAAAGCGACATATTCCGTATAAGCCAGCATGCTGTTCTGGAACGATTAGAGGCGAGGTATAGTAAGTCCGCCGTCCATTGTCAAAACTGCTCCCGGGGAATAGGGCAGATCACCACTTACCAGCATCGCTACTGCAGTACCTATATCAGCAGAAGTTCCCCATCGCTTTTCCAGTAGTAAGTCACCTTCAATCATGATGTCGTATTTTCCTTTGACACCCTTTGTCATGTCCGTCTCAATAATACCGGGCCTTATCTCATACACGCCAATTCCATACTGTGTAAGTCTTGCTGCCCAAAGCAACGTTGCCATTGCTATGCCGGCCTTGGTGATGCAATAGTCTCCTCGATTTACACTTGCGACGGTTGCGGAAACGGAGCTGATATTAACGATGCAGCGATTCGATTTTGTTTCTTTCCATTGGCGAACCATCCAGTTTGCGACCGCTTGCGTCAGAAAATAGGGGCCTTTGAGATTAGTCGTGATCAGTTCATCAAAGCTTTCCTCTGTGGCCTCTAATATGTCGGCGCGTATCCTTGGCGCGATACCAGCGTTATTTACTAAAACATCCAGCCTGCCAAATGCCGATTCGATGTCAACAAGAAGACGCTGCCTATCTGACGGTTTAGACACGTCAGCCCGGCAATAGAGAGCCTTCAGACTTTCTCCACAAAAGTGAGCTCGCACTTCAGCAAGGGCCGATTGGGCATCATCATTGTTTCGCCTTCCAGTAATGATGACGTTGTAACCTTTACCCGCAAGCTTATTCGCAATACCTAGGCCGATGCCACGAGTCCCGCCGGTGATTAGTGCAACCTTTGTTTCTGTCATGATGCCACCTCGTGTAATGCCTGCACTCTATCGGGCAGACGTTTAGAAAAATGTATAGTACTTGTTTTCTGCCAATTTGGAGATGAGCAATCCCAACTCAAGCATGTGGTAGTCCCCCCACATACTCGACTCTCCATAAGGGACCTTTGCGCCTTGTGGCACATAATCCCATCCGTTCGGTCTGTGATAAATGCTGTGAAGGAGTATTCCTTCGTGCTGAGTATCCTTTGAAAGATAGGGCTCCTGCAAGAGTGTTTGAGCTATCGTCAGACCGGCATGAAGATAAGTTTCTCCCGTTGGTCCTAGAAAGTGTCCGAGACGAATTAGCCCCTGTGCTGCAATAGCGGCAGCTGAGGAATCTACCGGCTCATACTGGTTATAAGGATCGGCCGGACGATTTTTCCAGTCGCCGAGGCAATGTAGGTTTGGAGCCCCGGTATCCCAGTAGCAAACGCCGTCAGCGGCACTCCCCTGATTGATATAGAAATCACAAGTGGCTTTGGCCGCTTTGTGAAGAAAAGCCATCGCTTCTGCTCTTGTCATCAACCCGCTTTGCCCAAAATCACTTTCCGGTAGCGAACTAATAAATTCAATTTGCTCCGCAAACCCCAACATAGCCCATGCTAATCCGCGCGTCCATGTGGTGAAGGGAGAATATCCTTGCTGAGAAGAGGGGCAGCGAAAACTTCTACTTGCTGGGTTGAAGATAGCTTCGTGTACCGT
>JBDTDX010000398.1:0-3759 GCA_039922815.1 Granulicella sp. | reverse complement strand
GCTACGGGCAAGTTATTGTGGACTGGCCAACTGCCGGGTCACGGTGCGGCCACGCCAGCCACGTACGCCGTCAATGGCAAGCAATATGTTGTCATTGCAGCTAGCCCGGGGCGCGGGGCCAGGGGAGGCAATGCTGGTAATGCGGCCACCTATGTTGTTTTCGCGTTGCCATAATCATTTTGTACAGTCAACCCAGGAGATATTTAGCAATGAAGTTCACGGCAAGGAATGCGATTTTTATACTGGCAAGCGGGCTGTTTCTCGCGGGAGGTGTGTCCGCTTCTGGGCAGAAGGCCGTTCACGAAGCCGTGCCGACAGCCAAGATTGTCCGTTATTCGCCAGCGCTAGATGCATTGATTGCGCCGGGTGCGAAGATCGAGAAGGTTGCCACTGGTTTCTTGTGGACCGAGGGTCCCATGTGGCACAAAGGTGCCCTGTGGTTCAGCGATCTGTCCGGCAACAGAATGTACAGACTCACGCCGGATGGCAAGCTGAAGGTCATGCTCGACAAGGCCGGCGGTTTGCAGAGCTTCCCTGCAGGTGCGTATGGGGGCTCGAACGCAATGGCAGTCGACAAGAACGGTACTGTGCTGATGATGCAGCACGGCATGAGACGTATCGTGCAGCTGGACGACAAGATGAACGTGAAGCCGTTCCTGGACAAATATCAGGGCCAGCGGTTCAACAGTCCGAATGATATGGTGTTCGCTACAGACGGCGCGTTGTACTTCACTGACCCACCGTACGGATTCTACGATCCGACCGCGCCAAACAAGGATACGGACAAGGACCCCCGCCACGTCCTTAAATTCAACGGCGTCTATCGCTACAAGGATGGCAACCTGACTGCGGCGATCACTGATCTGCCGCGCCCTAATGGCCTGGCTTTCTCGCCGGATGGCAAGACCTTTTACGTCTCGAACTCCGAGAACCCGAAGGCCATCTACAGGTACGACGTCAAACCCGATGGCACGCTGGTCAACCGCCAGGTCTTCGCCGATCTCAGCAAAGAACCGGGTAATGGCAATCCGGATGGTATGAAGGTGGATTCGTTGGGCAATCTCTGGGCTGCGGGCCCGGGAGGCTTCCGCATCTTCTCGCCGAAGGGCCAATTGCTGGGTCAGATTGTTCTGCCTGAGATCACGTCCAACCTGGCGTGGGGTGGCGCCGACGGCAAGACGGCCTACTTCACGGCCGCGACCAGTATTTATAAGATCGCGGTAAAGATTCCCGGTAAGCTTCCGGTTTATCGCTGACCGTGTCTGCCAATCTTAGTTACTAAACCATGCGCGACAGGCGTGGGCAGCCTGGCTCCTCACTGAAAGTGTCGACTTGTAAGATTTCCAACAAAAGCCGCAAGGGAGACATGCTATGCGAGTCATTGGCGGTATCGTATTCTGCACCATTGGTCTTTGGTCTGCAGGTGTCCTGACCATACTCGGCGCTCTCCCGCCAAAGAGCGTTGATTACCCCTATTATGGCGGGGACCCGGGTGCGATGCGGTATTCGACTCTGACCCAGATCAACGCCAAGAACGCTGGTCAGCTGAAGGAAGTCTGGCGCTACGATCTTGGTGGAGTGTCGACGATTGAAAATCAGCCGATTGTGGTTAAAGGAATTCTTTACGGCGTGGGTGTGAATACCGTTTACGCCCTGGATGCGACGACCGGCAAGTCCAAGTGGGAGTATACGCTGACATCGCAGACTGGGCGCAACCCGCGCGGCGTAACATTCTGGACCGACGGCAAAGAGCGCCGCCTGATCGTCGCGAAGGGCAATTTGATGACCGCACTGGATGCCGACACCGGCAAACCCATCCCGAGCTTCGGTAACGAAGGCACGGTCGATCTCAACGATCAGCTACGCGGAAAAGCTTCCGAAAACAAAGTTGGCATGGCGAGTCCGGCCGGCCTCTACAAGGATATTCTCATCACCCACGGCGGTGTGGGCGAGACCACGCCAGCCTCACCAGGCGATCTCCGCGGCTGGGACGTCCGCACCGGCAAACTGCTCTGGACGTTCCATACCATCCCCCATCCCGGGGAGGAAGGTTATGATAGCTGGCCCAAAGATGCGTATCTGAAAGCTGGCGGTGCCAATGCATGGGGCGGCGTTTCCATGGACGAAAAGCGCGGCATCGTCTTTGCCGCCACGGGCTCAGCCGCTGATGATTTCTACGGCGGCGATCGCCTCGGCAACAATCTGTATGCCAACAGCGTCATCGCCATCGATGCCACGACGGGCAAAAAGCTCTGGCACTTTCAGGCGGTCCATCACGATCTGTGGGATGCGGACTTCTCTTCCCCACCGACTCTGTCCACCCTGGTGCGTAACGGAAAGTCCGTCGACGTGGTGATCGCGACTCCTAAGAACGGCTACATCTATATCTTTAACCGCGTGACCGGAGAACCTATGTTCCCCATCGACGAAAAACCGGTTCCGGTGGCCACGGCTCCCGGCGATGTTGCCTCGCCGACTCAGCCGATTCCTCGCATAACGCCGCCTCTCTCGTGGGCGCAGACCATTACCGAGAACGATTTGACCAACCGCACGCCGGAAGCTCATGCTGCTGTGCTGGCACACTTCAAAACAATGTTGTCCGGCCCTATGTTTACGCCGCCCGACTTTAATAGAGAGACTATCGTGACACCTGGTTTTGCCGGGGGTGTCGAGTGGGGTGGCATCATGACCGATCCCGTCAATCACGTCGCGTTCTTCAACTCCGAAAGAATTGCTTGGTACACGTCTGTCAAGGACCGCACTGCTCCACGCGGCGGTGGTGCCGATGTCGAACCCCATTCGCGCTACAGCACTCAGGGCTACCGCTCGTTCCGCGATCCGGATGGCTATCCCGCCACTGCTCCGCCGTGGGGGACTTTGACCGCAGTTGATCTGAACACCGGAAAGTTCCTTTGGAATATCCCGTTCGGCGAATATCCGGAACTGGCGGCAAAGGGTCTGAAAGACTACGGAAGCGAGAACTATGGTGCAGGTGTGGTGACGGGAAGCGGCATTTTGATCATCGCCTCTGCAGTGGCAGACCCCCACTTCAAGGTCTATGACACGAAGACCGGTAAACTGATCTCGTCTACGCCTCTGCCATTTCCCGGCATCGCCAGCCCTGCCACATACATGGTGGACGGCAGGCAGTACGTTGCATTCGCAACGAGCACCGGACGCGATCGCAAGTCGGACAAAACCGGATCAATGCTGGTGGTCTACGCGCTGCCGCAATAACAGGAGAAATCCGATGAGCCGAATCCGCGATCCGAAATCTGCCTCGGTGTCCATGTGCAAAATGATGAGGTCTTCTTTTGCTTGACCTGTTTGACAGGTTTCTGATATGGTTCGTCTGCTTAAGAAGAAGCACTTAGCTTCTTCCCGCAAAAAATACTTACCTGAGAAAGAGGATGGAAGATGTCCACGGAACTGCCAGTCGCCAGCACAGAAGAATTCAAGAAACGCGTGATCCATCAGCCCGATCTACCACCGACTCAGCTTGTGGAAGGCTCCAACTCTCGCCTGGTTGTGGGTGAGCAAGCAATGATTAGCTTTCTGAAGATGGACGCTAATTCCTATTTTGCGCCACATCATCATCCACAAGAGCAGATCATGATCGTGCTCGAGGGCTACTGCGACGAGATTATTGAGGGGAAGCTTTACCGGGTTCAAAAGGGTGATGTCATCGTTCTGGCTCCTGGCGTGGAGCATGGCGCATACATTCGTGACGTGGACGTGTATGCGATCGACATCTTTGGC
>JBDTDX010000397.1:0-3179 GCA_039922815.1 Granulicella sp. | reverse complement strand
AGCGCTGCCACGTGGAAGGGTGTGCGCCAGAAGTTCAACGACGATGGCGTCGATGTCCAGATCCTTTGCTACAACATGAACGTGAATACGAAGGATGAGGAGATTGATTATGCGTTCCAGATGGCTCGCGATCTTGGGGTGCGCGCGATCTCGTGCAGCACGACGGTGCCCGTGGCCAAGCGGGTGGCACCGTTCGCGGACAAGTACAAGATCATGTGGGGCGGCCACGGTCATGCGGACATCTTCGACGCCGACCAGTTCGCCAAGCCGGAGACGTTCCAGGAGATCATGTCATTCAGCAAATATATTGGCGTGAATCTGGATATCGGCCACTTCACGGCGGCCGGCTACGATCCGGTTTCGTATATCCCGAAGATTCACGATCGCATCACGAACATCCACCTGAAGGACCGGATGAAGCCGGATAAGTGCTACAACTCCGCAAACGTGGTGTGGGGCAAGGGGCAGACGCCGATCAAAGAGGTGCTGCTGCTGATGAAGAAGAACAAGTACACCTTTCCGGCGAACATCGAGTATGAGTATGCAACGCCTGAGGGCTCCGATAGTGTGACGGAAGTGGCGAAGTGCTACAGCTATATCAAGCAGTGTTTTGCATAGTTTGTTAGACACTTGAAGGACAGGGAGGGCAGGCAATGCGCTTGCCCTTCTTTTTTTCGGCTGCTGGTTGTCTGCAATTTGTCTTCAGCAAATGACCATGCAGTGACAATTCGATGACATCTTTCTTGTGCCAACTCACTACTCTTATGGCTGACCGGTTCGCCGGAGGGTTCAGCGTCCTTCAGAACCTGCATGAAGAAAGTGAGGCACTATGCACAACGAAATGCTACCGCTCCGGCACAGTTCCATGCCGCGCATCGTCTCTCCCGTCGCAATGTTCAAGTTTGCGATGATCGCTTTGCTTACAGCGGCTGCGTGTGTTCCGGCAGCGGCACAGGCGTTCCAGGTGACAAATATCATCTCGGACGGCTCGGTCCCGGCGACGGTGACTGATGCCAACTTCATTAATCCGTGGGGCGTCTCCACCAGCCCGACGTTGTGGATCAGCGCGCAGGGTACGGGCTTCAACTATGTTTCTTCCCCTGTCACGGGAGCGATCGCGTTCAAGGTGATCGTGTCGGCGGCTTCGGGGCTTCCGGGGGCGACGGGCCTGCCTGCGGGGTCGGCGACGACGGCTGGCGCTACTGGGATGATTCTGCCGAATGGGACGAAGGCGTCGTTCCTGTTTTCCACGCTGGATGGTACGATCTCCGGCTGGAACGGGAAGCTGGGGACAGCCAACGCCATCTCTCAAATTGTGGTGAATAATGGCGGGACTACGGGCGCGACTTACACGGGGCTGGCGATTCTTAACGTGGGGACGAGCAGCTATGTGCTTGCTCCGAACTTTGGAGTAGCGAACAAGATTGAGGTGTACGACAACACATTCGCACCGACGACGCTTGCTGGCGGCAGCTTTACGGACCCCACGCTTCCTGCGAGCTACGCGCCGTATGCGGTTCACGTGATTGGGACGCAGGTGTTTGTGACTTATGCGTTGCGGACGGCGGCGGCTCCTTATCGCACGGTGAATGCAGCGGGTAACGGCATCGTCAGCATCTTCGACAATACGGGCAAGTTTGTGAGCCGCGCGGTGACCGGGGGCAATCTGAATTCTCCGTGGGGCGTGGCGATTGCTCCGGCGAACTTCGGCATCTACAGCAGCGACCTGTTGATCGGGAACTTTGGCGACGGCAGGATTAACGTCTACGATCCGAAGACCTTTGGCTATCTTGGCCAGTTGATGGATGGCACGGGCAAGCCATTAACCTATGCGAGCCTGTGGGAGCTTCTGCCCGGCGGGACGACGGTGACTGGCACGACCTCCGTCAGCGGCGGCGATGTGAGTACGGTCTACTTTACGGCGGGGCTGGACAAGGAGGCGCATGGACTGCTGGCGGGGATTGCGAACACAACGACCGCGGGCAGCACGCCGACGTTTGGGTTCAGCGCGTCTGTGGGTGCGGCCACGGTGACGGCGGGCTCGTCGACGACAGCGACGATTGTTGTCGCGCCGGTAAACGGCTTTAGCGGGACCGTGACGCTGGCGTGCAGCGGCCTGCCGGTGAGTGCGACGTGCAGCTTTTCGCCTGCGTCGATTACGGCGACAGCTTCAGCGGGTGCGACGAGCACGGTGACGATCCAGACGGCGAAGGCTTCTGCGAGTGTGCAGGCTCCGCGGCTTTGGAAGAATTATGCAGGAGGGATTGCGTCGGCGTTCCTGCTTCCGTTCGCGTCGATACTGGTCTTCCGTCGTCGCAGGATGTTGAGCGGCAAGCCTTCGCTTCGTTTGCTGGGCGTGATGGTGGTGTTTCTTGCGGTTGGCGGATTGCTGCTTGGCTGCTCGAACTATATGGCGCCTACTCCTGCACCTACGCCGACACCAACAACACCGGCTGGCTTGTCGACGGTGGTGATTACGGCCACCTCGGGAGCGATCTCGCAGCAGACCTCGGTTGCGCTGACGGTTCAATAGTTTTTCAAGTGTGCTCGACTGGCTCACCCCGCCCTGTTGTTTTGGGGCGGGGCTTTTTCGCGGTAGGAAATGAGGCTACGGTTTCCTTCTTACCATTCAATGCGTAGAACCACCATTCACAATGCTCTGGTTGCGCCCGTATTTTGGCTGTGTTACTACTTGGTGATTCCAGTCTGTTCCAACAGATTTGAATTTCATGCAGAGTGGTCGAGGGACGAGCCCTTTGACGCCACGACAACCGGACAGACCATGGCGTACCGGTGTCAACTCTCTCCTGGGAACGGGGAACATGAGATTCGGAGTATGCAGTCCGAGCGACGAACTGCAACCCGTTTTTCTCCTCTCTTGCGGCACCCCCAGATGAGAACCAGTCAAAGAGCCATTACCCCTCCTTCCACGGGAGATACGTAATGGAGTATTCCTGCTCGGCGTATGAGCTGAAGTGCAATGAGTGCGGCCGACGGTTTGGCAATCGCCCGCTCTCTGGCTGCCCGGATTGCCTGGCTCCGCTTGAAGTTGTGTATGACATGGAGATAGCGCGTGGACGGTTTACGCGCGAGGCGATTGTGGCCGGTCCCTTCAATATCTGGCGCTATGCAGCGCTGCTGCCAATTCCTGAAGGCTTTCAGCCGGACCTGCCGGTTGG
>JBDTDX010000396.1:0-9553 GCA_039922815.1 Granulicella sp. | reverse complement strand
CAGAGGATTCAAGTAAGTAGTTGACGGGCCGCCTGATCGATGAGCACCCGGTATGATCGGTACAACTTCAGGAGTGCAAGCGATGTGTTTTTCTGCGACGGCGAACTTCGTGGGTAGTGGAGTGCTTGGAACGATCGGGGTGGCCACGATTACCCGGGTGAAGCATCGGCGAGAGCTGCTTTTTGCTTCGCTGCCCATGCTGTTTGCCGTTCACCAGTTCATTGAAGGATTTGTGTGGCTGGGCCTTGACGGGCATCTGTCGCAGCAGGTGGCATACAATGCAGGAGCGGCATTTGTGCTTTACGCACAGGGACTGCTGCCGTTTCTCATTCCTCTGAGCGTGATGATGTTTGAGCCGACGGCGGCGCGACGGCGACGTATGCTGCCGTTTGCGGTGCTCGGACTGGGGCTGACGCTATTTATGCTGTGGGGGCTGGCAGCGTATCCGTTGCAGGTCTATGCGCAGGACAACAGCATCGTCTACTCGAATGTGGCGACGAACCAGGCCTGGATTGCGTTGCTGTATGTAATCACAACGTGCGGCTCGCTATTCTTTTCCGAGATTCCAGATATGGTGATCTTCGGTGCGGCGAACCTGGCGATTCTGTTGACGACAATCGCGGTGAAACGCTATGCGTTTACGTCGGTGTGGTGCGCGTATGCGGCGATCGCGAGCCTGATCATCTGCGTTTATTTCTGGCGGAGCACCAGGCTACGGCCTTTTCGATATCTCGAAGCGATATAGGGCGGCGGGGAGCCGGGTGTGGTGGTGCCTGGCTGCGGATCAAAAATCTTTTTGTTCCCTGGCTTAAGTTCTGATGGGGATCCGCCGATAACCCTAATGGCGATTGCAGATTCTCGAGCTCAGGCGGTCGCCCAAGGAGACTGTCCTGCGCCTATTTGTCAACATCACCGCGTTCTGGCTACTTGGAAGCCTGCTGCTTTCCATTTCGGTCGTTATGGCCGCCGAGGTGCGAAAGATGCTTCTTCACGTCAAGTTGCGCATGGTAGAGGTGGATAACACGATTCCTCTGCCGCTCGTCGACCGCCGAAAGAAGCAGCTCGATGCCTTTCGCCTGCGCCTTACCCGTAGAAACCTGACCATCGAGGAGGGCCGAGCGCTCGAAACGCTGCGCCATGCTACGGACTATCTCATCGATACGTACGGGCTTTATGAGACGGTAAGCGAGCACCCGTCGGTCGAGACTGCGCCGCGGGAGGCTGTCCAGCTTCTGCTGAACCACCTATCAGATTTTCTGGATGCCCGGCTCCCATTGCCTTCCTTTGCCTATCTACTACAGCGTCGAATCAGCTATTCGCTGATGGTGGCAAAACGGCACTAGTTCCGTGCGAGTGATGCCCGGTCCCCCTCAGGGAGACCGGGCTTCAGGTGTTAAATTGCTCAGTTATCGCTGAGGCGTTGAAGCAGCCTTAGAGGCCCTTCTCAACCAGGAACAGGATCAGATCCTTGACGCGGCTGGAGTAGCCCCACTCGTTGTCGTACCAGCTGATGACCTTGCCCTGGTTGGTGCCAACGACCTTGGTCAGCTTCGAGTCGACGATGCTTGAGAGCGGGTTGCCTTTGAAGTCGCTTGAGACGAGCTCCTCGGTGGTGAAGCCGAGGTAACCCTTCAGGTCGCCGGACTCCGAGGCCTTCTTGAGCGCTTCGTTGATGGCTGCGACGGTGATCGGCTTCTCGCTGACGAAGGTTAGGTCAACAACGGAGACGTTGGGGGTCGGGACGCGCATCGAGAAGCCGTCGAGCTTGCCGTCCATCTCGGGTACGACTAGCCTGAGTGCCTTGGCGGCGCCGGTGCTGCTCGGGATCATGGAGAGGGCAGCAGCGCGGGCGCGGCGCAAATCCTTGTGCGGCGTGTCCAGGATGACCTGATCGTTGGTGTAGCTGTGGATCGTGGTCATGATGCCCGATGCGATGCCGAAGGTGTCATGCAGCACCTTGACGACAGGCGCGAGGCAGTTGGTGGTGCAGGAGGCATTCGAGATGACGTTGTGCTTCGCAGCCTCGTACTTGCCATGGTTCACACCGAGCACGATCGTGATGTCCTCGTTTGAGGCCGGCGCGGAGATGATCACCTTTTTGACTGTGGCCCCGAGATGGGCCTTGGCCTTGGTGGCGTCCGTGAAGAAGCCTGTGGACTCGACGACGATCTGCGCTCCGACGGATGCCCAATCAAGCTTGGCAGGATCGCGTTCGGCGAAGACCTTGATCTTCTTGCCATCGACAGCGATGAAGTCATCGCCGGAGGTGATTTCCTGCTTCAGGTTGCCAAGGATCGAGTCATACTTGAGCAAATGGGCGAGCGTGGCCGGGGTGGTCAGGTCATTGACGGCTACGAACTCGATGTCAGGATTGCCGAGAGCGGTACGGAAAACGTTGCGTCCGATGCGGCCGAAGCCGTTGATGCCTACCTTTACTGCCATAAGTCGTGATGCTCCTGTCGTGTTGGTCGTGTTGACACGTATTTGTCCCGAAATTAAATGGGCTTTTTTACCAGTATAAAGCTTCGAAGAAGAAAGGGGTGCGTGAGGAGCCTTCCGCAGGCCAGGAAGTAGTGTCAGGAAAGACGAAACGGCGGTCACCCATCCGCGTGAAATCAAGGAACTTCGCCATGGATTTGCGGTAGCCTTCCGTCGGATGTTATAAGCACCCTATGCGCGACTTGCGCGATTGGATGCGCGAAAAAATGAGACGACGTTCCAGGCGTGGCCCGAATGATTCGGAGTCCACTGGCAAGATTGGGCAGGAACTTCCTGCAAATCAACTGGCACCGTTGAGGCCCACGTACCCGGAACCAGTTCCGGTGCACGAGACCGCTGCTGCACCAGAGGTTCCGGTTGAAGCTGCACCCCAGCCGGTTGCGGCGACTGAGCCCGAGGCTCCGGTTGCCGAAAAGAAGATTGTTATTGAGACGCAACCCGAACACCTGGGTACGCCTCCGGCAGAGCTGACTCCGGTGACGAAGAAGTCTCCGCGTGGCTACGTGGTGCTGACGATCGGGCTGCCAGGATCGGGCAAGACCACCTGGTATAAGCGCCGGGGAGTCACGCCGCTTTCGGGCGATCTGCTGCGGACGCTGTTGTTCGACGACATTACGGATCAGCGTTACCATGGCCTGGTATTCTCTACCCTGCGCAGCCTGCTGCGGGCGCGGTTGATCGCCAAGATGCCGTGGAACTATGTGGACGCGACGAACCTGTCTCCCCATGAACGGCGTCAGTGGATCAAGATGGCGAAGAGCTTCGAGTATGAGGTGCAGGCGGTGTTTTTTGACGTGCCGTTGGCCATTTGCCTCGAACGAAACTCGAAGCGCGACCGTCAGGTGACCGACGAGGTCATGCAGAAAATGGCCGAACGCCTGCGACCGCCGACCTTCAAGGAAGGTTTCGAGAAGATCACAGTGGTGCGGGTCAAGGGAGCACCGGGAACAGAGCCTTCGTCTACTGCTCAAGCTGCATCAGGACAGGAAGATGGGACACCGGTAAACCCAGAACTAGCACCTTAGCTTTTAGTCATATCTTATAGCGAATAAAGGATGTGCCCATGGTTGGTGTAGAGTTCGCAAACGTGAACTATGCTCTGACGGATGGGCGCTTTCTTTTGCGCGACGTCAGCTTTGCGCTCGAGGCCGGGACAATTACGGCACTGCTGGGACGAAGCGGTTCCGGCAAAACCACGCTGCTGCGCATGGTGAACGGCCTGGTCATGCCGACCTCGGGCGAGGTGCAGGTTAGCGATAGGGCGACCACCGTCTATGATCTGGTGGCGTTACGGCGATCCATCGGCTATGTGATCCAAGAGACGGGTTTGTTCCCCCACATGACGGTCGAGCGAAATGCTGGGATGGCCCTGAAACTGGCGGGGAGATCGAAGGCCGCGATCGCAACGCGCGCGGCGGAGGTGTTGGGACTCGTGGGCATGGATTTCGAGCAGTTCCGGGAGCGATATCCCTGGCAGCTTTCCGGAGGGCAACGGCAGCGAGTGGGGCTGGCGCGGGCTTTGGCTACCGATCCTTCCGTGTTGCTGATGGATGAACCGCTGGGGGCGCTGGACCCGATGACGCGGGTCGAGATGCAGACGATGGTGAAGGAGTTATTTGCGCGTTTGAACAAGACGGTTCTGCTGGTGACGCACGATCTTGACGAGGCGCTTTACCTGGCCCAGCGAGTGATCTTTCTGGCGGACGGTCAAGTGGTGGCCGATCTATCCTCAAGCGATGTGCTGGCATCACAAAATCCTCATGTAAAAGATTATGTTCATGCTGTACATCGCACGGTGTCCGCATGATTCACTTTCTGCGTGTGCACGGCTGGGAGATTGGGCGTCTCACCTTTGAGCACCTTTGGTTGACCCTGTTCGCCATGTTATTAGCAGCCGGAATTGGCCTACCCTTGGGTGTTCTGCTGACGCGGCGTCCGAGACTGGCAAAGCCGGTGATTGCGCTGGCGAATGTCGTGCAGACTGTTCCAAGCCTCGCTCTCTTCGGCCTGCTGCTGCCGGTTCCGTGGCTGGGTGAAAATGCTTCGCGGCTTGCCATCATTGCGTTGACGGGGTACGCATTGCTTCCGATTCTTCGGAATACGTATGCGGGCATACAAAGCGTTGATCCTGCACTCATCGATGTAGCCAATGCACTTGGAATGAAACAGATACAGAGATTACAAAAGGTAGAACTTCCACTTGCTGCAAGTGTCATACTGGCCGGATTGCGGACGGCGACCGTGACCTGTGTGGGTGTGGCGACAATTGCGGCGGCGATTGGCGCCGGCGGATTGGGCGAACTGATCTTTCGTGGTGTCGCGAGCGTGGACAACGGGCTGGTGCTGGCGGGAGCGATTCCGGCGGCGTTACTGGCGCTTGCAGCGGATACAGGTTTGGGATGGCTCGAGAAGAGGATGGCGGTTCGACGGATATGAGTGGGTATAAATCTGGACCGTCCGATGGTTCGCCAGGGCGAGAACGATGCGGCGCACGCGAGCCACGTTCCACGTGGAACATCTTTGCTTTCACGCCTGCGCGATACTTTCCGTTTAGCCTAGCCGCTCTCTTGATCGTGCTGGTGGGATGTGCGCCGCCACGGTCGTCGCGGATAACAATTGGTGCCAAGAACTTTACCGAACAGGTGGTGCTTGGAGAGTTGCTGGCGCAGGAGATCGAGGCGGTAACGGGCGAGCCGGTGGCGCGGCGGTTCTACCTGGCGGGTAGCTACATCTGCCAGCAGGCGCTCGTGAGCGGGCGAATCGACGGCTATGTGGAGTACACGGGAACGGCGCTGACGGCGATCCTGAAACAGCCCTTGCCGCCGATGGGCCAGCGGGATGCCGTGACGGTGCGGCGGCGGGTGAGCGAGCTTTATCGGAGCCGGTACGGCGTAGACGTCGGGCCGGGGCTGGGGTTCGAGGATACGTTTGCGATGGTAGTTCGGGGCGCGGACGCACGGCGGCTGGGTCTGCGGACGATCAGCGATGCTGTGGGACCGGCAAAAGGATGGCGGCTCGGCGTGGGGTATGAGTTCGAGGAGCGGCCGGATGGGTTAAAGGGTTTGGAGGCGGCGTATGGGTTGAAGTTTGCCGGGCCGCCGCGGGTGATGGATCTTGGGCTGCTGTACCGCGTGCTGTCGCAGGGTCAGGTAGATATGGTGGCGGGGAACTCGACCGATGGGCCGATACGGGCGCTGGGGTTCGTGGCGCTGGTCGACGACAAACACTACTTTCCGCCGTATGAGGCGGTGCCGCTGGTGCGGGAGGATTCTCTGCGCCGACATCCCGGAATCAAAGTGGCGGAGGAGCGGCTTGCGGGGAAGGTATCGGAGGATGAAGTGCGGGGGATGAACGATGCGGTTGACGGGCAGCATCGAGATGTTGGCGATGTGGTGCGGGAGTTTCGGAGGTCGAAGGGATTATGACGGAGCCTTGGTTGCGAGGGACGTTGGCGGAGATTGATGCGGTGCGGCGGCAGGTGCTGCATTCGTTCGAACTGGCGGAGGAGGACTGCGAGCGATGGTGCTCCGGACTTAGCCTGGAGGAGTTGGAGGCGCGGCCGTCGGGGCTGCCTTCGGTGGGCTTCCAGATGAGGCACATGGTCGGCAGTCTCGATCGACTGCTGACGTATCTGGAGGGTCGGCAGCTGAGCGATGAGCAGATGGCGGCGCTGCGGTCGGAGCAGGATGCGGCAAGTTCGCGTGCCGAATTGTTTGCGGAGTTTGAAGTTGGGATGGCAACGGCGGCGGCCCGGGTGAGGGCAATTGCGCCGGGGAGTTACGAGGAGGTTCGCGGTGTTGGTCGAGCGATGCTGCCGAGCACGGTTGGCGGACTGCTGGTGCATTGTGCCGAGCATACGCAGCGTCACGTGGGACAGATGGTGACTACGGCGAAGTTGGTTCTGGCGGGGCGTTAAACGGGCCACGCTCACTCGAAGAGAGTGAGCCCAGCGAAGGTAGGGGCGTTCTGTAGCAGCCGTTTGTCAAGCGATGATTTTTCTAACGTTGCTGCGCAGGTGGGAGACGGAATCCTTGATATTGCCGTAGCCGAAGTGAACGATTCCTTTGAGTTGCTGCACCTTGCCTTCGGTGACGAGTGAGCGGTTCCTTAGGACGTGGCCTGTCGTCTCTTTGAGCTTGCCTTTAACGCTGTGCATTGCGCCTTTTACGTGATGGCTGTTCATTGAGCTTTCCTCCTTGTCTTCTTTATCGTGGGATGCGAGGATGTTGTGCGCGGGTCGCCTTGCGTGCCCCGATTTGATGTGCGCCAGATTGCGTATTTCCGCACAACATAATTGTTTTGTGCGGCTTTCAGCTCTCAAAAAACTTTACGGCTGCTCAGGTTTTTGTTTGACTTACAGCCTGCAAGCGGGCAGTCTTGCTCCAAACGAATATGGGCCCTGAGTGGAGCGAGGGGATAGCGATGTGGGATGAAAATGCGGCTGTCGCTGCTTTGGACGCGGCTGGTGGAACGCTTAGCCAAGGGCTCTGTGCGGAGTACACGCGAAAGGCTATTGAAGCCGGCGGCGTGTTGTTGGTGCGGCACACTTCGGCGAAAGACTATGGCAGCAGCTTGATCGCCGTCGGCTTTGCCGCACTGGCGACTGATCCTGGCGTCTATCAGGCTGGCGATGTGGGCATCGTGCAGCCGATCGCAGGGCATCCGGATGGACACATGGCGATGTACGACGGAACGATCTGGGTATCGGACTTCAAGCAACAGCATGGTCTCTATCCGGGGCCGGGTTATCGGGTGGCCAAGCCGCCGTTCACGATCTACCGGTATCCTTCGACCTAGAGGATGACTATGCGGTGGAACCTCCGAGCGGTTGGCCTGATCCTGCTGGTGAGTGCGCTGGGTCATGTGTGTTGGGCCCAGAGATCGGCACCGAGTTCGCCGGATGTGGTGACAAGGTCGTTCTACGGCTGGTACCTGCAGCAGATTGCAGCGGATCATCACCCTCTGACGGATAAAGATCCCCGGCTGAGAAAGTATGTGTCGGCCGCGCTGTTGCGCGAGATACGGCGACAGATGGCGTCGCCCGATGGCTTGGACGCGGATTACTTCATCAAGGCGCAGGATTATCGGAATGAGTGGCTGGGGAAGATTACCACGTCGGAGACGCATGTTCGCGGCGGGATAGCGACGACGACGGTCACGCTGGGCGATACGCTGGAGAGTCGCCACAGGTTGACTGTCCGGCTGGTTCGCGAGGCTGGTGTCTGGAAGATTCGGAAAGTGCAGCGGGCTAACTGACCAGGGCAGGTTTGCTGTGGGTGGAGCGAGGCAAACGCAGATTCCCTTCGGGAATGACAAGCAAAGGACAAAGGTGACGGCAGGCTCTGCACAACTGCTACTTTGTTCTAGCTGACGAGGTGGCCCATCTTTTCGCGCTTGGTGTCGAGGTAGCGCTGGTTGGTCGGTTCGCTGGGGACCTCGGCGGAGATGCGTTCGATGACCTTGATGCCGGCGTGTTCGAGGGCTTCGACCTTCTCGGGGTTGTTGGTGATGAGGCGTACGGCGCTGACCTGGAGCAGGTTGAGGATGGCGGCGGGCAGCTCATAGTGGCGGCAGTCGGCCTTGTACCCTAATTCCAGATTGGCTTCGACTGTGTCGCGGCCTTTGTCCTGTAGCTCGTAGGCGCGGAGCTTGGCCATGAGGCCGATGCCGCGTCCTTCCTGCTGTTCATAGAGAAGGATGCCGGACCCGGCTTCGGAGATGAGGCCGAGGGCAAGCTCTAACTGCTGGCGGCAGTCGCAGCGAAGGGAGTGGAAGACGTCTCCGGTGAGGCACTGCGAGTGGATACGCAGGAGCGGCGCGGCTGGCTCGCCATTGGCTGCGGGCGCGTGGATGTCGCCCATGACGAGGACGACGGCTTCTTCAATACGTTTGGCTGGCGCGGGTGTGGCGTCGTTGCAGGGGAACGGATTGTCGACGACGCCCTCGAAGCCGAGGATGCGGAAGTGGCCCCAGCGAGTGGGGAAATCGGCGTCGGCTACCTTGCGTACGCTTGCGAACGGCATGGGGCGATTATACGTTTCTGGAGTCACCTCTATTGGATTCACAGGGTTGCGGTTTGATGCAGGAGCCGTTGGTGGCAGTGGATCGTTTGTGTATCCCACTTTTCGGTGAGACTGCGAAGAATGGGGCACCCGGCGGTATTTGTCAGGTGGGCTAAGAACCGGCAACGGCAAAAGCAGATCCCTTCGCTTCGCTGCGGGATGACAAAGTGTGGATGGTGCGGTGGCTGTGAGTGAGTGGAATGGGGTTAGAGTAAGGGTGTGACGCAGGCTGATCCCAAGCTGGTTCTGATTACGCTGCTGGTGGAGTTAGGCGTTGCGGCGGCGCTGTCGACCTCGCTGGGGCGGTCGACTGTGTTCAAGGACGCGCTGCTGGCGGTGAAGCGAACTCGGCGGCAGACGGTTGCGTTGGTGGCGATGATCTGCGGACCGCTGGTTTTGGGCGTTTGGATTCGGGCGACGGTGCCGAATTTTCTGGCGGCGGATATTTCTTTTGAGGCGACGATTCTGCTGGGCGTGTTGATTGGGCCGCTGGCCGCGATGGGCGGCGGGGCGGCGATGGCGATTCCGGCGGTGTTGCACCATGAGTACCTGGCGCTGCCGGTGAATCTGCTGATCGGTGCGGTTGCTGGTGGCTTTGGGAGGTTCGCTGATCGGGAGGATGTTTGGTCCTTCTCGCCGATGATCGACCTGAGTATTTACCGCTGGGTGACGAGGAACCTGCGGCGGCCGCGGCTGGATCCGCAGATCCTGCTGCTGCTGCTGGTGATGGTGATGCAGTTTGTGACGAGTATGCTGTCGCGGTTCTATCCGCGGTACTACTTTGAGCTGTCGTCGCCGTTGTGGGAGATGCAGCTGCTGATCTGCGTTGCGGCGCCGATTGTGGTCGGCATTCCCCTGAAGGTGTGGAACGCGATACGGACCGAGCGGAAGCTGGAGGAGCAGGGCCGCCTGTTGATGGAGGCGCGGCTGGATGCGCTGCAGCGGCAGATCAATCCACACTTCCTGTTCAATACGCTGAACTCGATCACGTC
>JBDTDX010000395.1:0-5866 GCA_039922815.1 Granulicella sp. | reverse complement strand
ACTTGCTTCTGCCGCCACGCCGCGTAGTCGGCATACTGGAGAGCTCTGTTCGGTAACAGTGGCTCTGCACCGGATTCCAGCGCAGAATAGATCGCCGCAAGCTCTGGAATAAAAGTCTGCGTCAAGGACATTCCGTCAAAGATGATGTGGTGCAAGACGAGGTGAAACCGGTGTTCGTCCGGTGCCATGCGAATCACCAGAGTGCGAAAGAGTGGAGCGGTCTTAAGATCGATAGGATGGAGAGCCTGCTGTGTGGCTAACCGTTTCGCTTCGATTTCGCGTTCTGCGCGGGGTAACTCGCTCAAGTCGATCATCTCGAGCTTTACCTTCAACTCGGAATGAATAACCTGGAGCACCTCGTCCTGTTCAACGAAGAAGCTTGTGCGCCACGCCTCATGCCGTTCAAGAAATCGATTGAAACTTGTCTCCAGAAGTCCGAGATCAAATGCTCCCCGGTATCCGATCGTGACCGGCTCATTATAGATAGGCAGCTCTAGTTGCACAGAAGCGTGTAGCCAGATGCGGTATTGGTCGATTGAGATGGGGGTTCTTGCTCCCACAGGCCGGGGGCGGATCTCATCGACACTTGCAGCGGGGGTTGCAGCCCCCTTCAGTCGAAGGGCCAGCAGTCGACGTTTGGCTTCGGAGAGGTCTTTGAGTTCTGGAGTGGTGCCTTTAATCGACAATCTGTCCTCCTTCTCGCGCAGCCACCGCGGCCTGCGCTTGAAATTTAATCTGGAGAGAGTTCACTCCCCGCATGGCGGCCATACCTCGCCATATCGGATCGGTGGTCATCAATTGCATATCCGGAAGACGCCCTAATAGTGTAGCGAAAGCAATTTGGCCTGCAAGCCGCGTAAGAGGTGCCCCAATGCAATAATGAGACGCCCAGCCGAAAGATACATGCCGGTTGTCGGACCTCGTCAAATCTAAACGATCTGGATCGGGAAAGCGCGCCGGATCGCGATTTGCGGCGGCGAGTACCGTAATGAGCGAATCGCCTTTGCGAATCGCCTTTCCTCCGAGTACAGCATCCTCGGGAGCAATTCTGCCCGTGTATTGTGTAGGAGCTTCAAAACGCATGAGCTCCTCAATGGCTGACGGGAGAATCTCCGGATGGTCGCGAAGTTGTGCAAATGTCTCCGGTCTGCGCAGAAGCGATAACATGCCGCTGCCGATCAGATTTGTCATCTCCTCCAAACCACCCGCAATGAACAGCATTGAATTGGCAATCATCTCTTCATCATTGAGCATCGATCCATCGATTACTGTCGAAAGGAGCGTCGAGATAACCCCTTCGCACGGCTCACTTCGTTGCTCTGTGACCTTTTCGGAGATGTAAACGCGCAGTTGTTCCACACTCGCCACAATGTGTTTCATGCGATCTAGATCATGCTCGAAGTTCCCCAACAATTCGACGAAGTCACTAGCCCATTGCTTGATCTGCTCGTGATCTGCGACCGGCAGTCCCATGAGAACTGCAAGCAGGATCGAGGGGAACGGACCTGCAAAGTCCTTAATCAGATCCATGGAACCTTGTTCCTGTACGTGATCGATCAAATCATTGGCAATTTTAACGGACGCCTGACGAAAGAGCTCGACACGCTTCGGGGCGAAAGCCGCAGCGCATAAGGACCGAAGGCGTGTATGAGTCGGCGGATCCATGAAGAGCAATTGCTTCTTCATCAGTGCCGCATAGGGAGACAGGACGGAAAGTCCCATGTTATTCAGTTGCTCGGGCGTAGGAGCGCGGTCTGCCTTGTACTTCGACAGCACGGTGACCGTCTCGGCATAGCTCGTAATCACCCAGCTATGCATAAACGGATCCCACCGAACTGGCTCCTGCTCTCGCAACCGTTGATAGAACGGGTACGGGTCGGCGAGCGTCTCTGCTTTGGAGAGTTGAAAAAGACTGTACTCGCGTGGGTTTTGTTTCGAGGGAGGTCTACGTTCAGTCATACAGTATCTTTGACTCCAAGGCGGAGTGCCTCTTCCTCGCTCATCGCGTCCAACTGCTCCATAATCAGCGTTTCAATCCGTTCAGCCAGCAGTGCGATAGTAGATGCCTCGAAAAGATCGCGCAGCGTAAACGCAACCCCAAAGCTCTCCCGTATCCGAAGAGTCAATTGCGTTCCCAGCAGCGAGTGGCCGCCGATCAAAAAGAAATCATCCTCCACACCAACTCGGTCCGTTCCCAGCAGGCCGCGCACCATGGCGAGCAGCGTCTCTTCAATCTCCGAATTGGCCTTCCGTGAAGCCTCTTCCGGGAATGAGTTTTCGTCGGAAGCAGGAGGCAGGCTGCTTCGATCCACCTTCCCATTGGCAGAGAGTGGTAAGGCAGAGAGCCGAACAAAGCAAGAGGGAATCATGTATGCAGGAAGTGACTTCGCCGCGAAATCCTGAAGCTCACGCACGGAAGGGGATGCGTCGTCGACAGGCAGCACGTAGGCAATCAAATACTTCTCCTGCGTAGGGTCGACGCTGGTGACCACAACGTTGAATGCAATCTCGGCATGCCTATTGAGAACGGCAGTAATTTCATCGAGCTCAATCCGGTTTCCGCGAATCTTTTCCTGGTTATCGTTGCGTCCCCGGAAGGCGATCTGCCCATCGGGCAAAAAGAATCCCATGTCCCCGGTCTTGTACATCCGCCCCCCAGAGACCGTCGTGAAGGGATCGTCGAGGAAACTCTGCTCCGTTTGGAGGGGAAGATTGCGGTATCCGCGCCCGACACCATCTCCCCCAATGTAGAGCTCACCTATTGTGGTGCCCGTAACCGGCTGCCGTTGTTCGTCAAGGATGTAGACCGTGCTATTCCGAATCGCTCGGCCGATGGAAGGCATTCCCTCTGACTGCGCCGCGACCACACCTGAGGTCGCAACGACCGTGCATTCAGTCGGGCCGTAGTTGTTCACGAGAATGAACGGGAGCGGCGTGGCGGGAGCCGCATGCAGGGTATCGCCGCCAGTCAACAAAACACGCAGGGCGACATCATCAGGCCATGTCATCGCGACCATCGGCTCCGCGACCGGGGTAGGCACGAAGGCAATCGATATACGCTGCTCGATAAGCCAACGCTGTAGGAGCGCCGGACTGGTTCGCGTCGTCTGGTCGACCAGAGAGATAGACGCGCCAGCAGCCAGGTACGGCCAGATCTCCCAGACAGCCGCATCAAAGCCAAGACCGGCCAGATGAGAGGCGTGATCCTCTGCCGTGACCAGAAATGCCTCGTTGTGCCAGGCAATCAGATGATTCAAGTTGCCGTGGGTAATCTCGACGCCCTTGGGAGTTCCGGTGGATCCCGAAGTGTAGACGATATAGGCGAGGTCGTTTTCAGAAAGGCGAACGCCGGAATCGGGAGAGACAGCCAAAGCGATTTGATCCGCTGTCCGTGACGGATCGAGAGCAGTCGCGCCAGAGACGATGCGGGATGAAAGTTCCTCCGGCGCGATAAACACCGAGGCTCCCGAATCATCGAGGATGTATCTGATTCGTTCTTCCGGCCATGCGGGGTCAAAGGGTACATACGCAGCCCCGGCCTTCAATGTAGCTAGCGCCCCAATAATCTGATCGAAGGAGCGATCAAGACAAATCGCAACCGAGTCGCCCACCTTCACACCCATCGATACCAGGTGCGCAGCAAGACGATTCGATTGCACGTCGAGGTCTGAATATCTTAACGAATAATCTCCATTCCGTAGAGCAATCGACGAAGACTTCGCCGCCGCCACGCGATCGGAAAGTAACGAGCTATATGTCATTCACGATACCTGTCTATTTCAAAAACCAACTTCGTTCATTTTATGCAGCTTTTGGGAAGGAATTGCTATTTTTGCAGCTCAGATGTAGCAACAAATGACGGCTTCCCCTCGCAAAAGTAGTCAAACTTTCCCAAAACTAGAAATTTTTACATAGTTATGCCGTTTATTGGACAATGATGTCTGGAAGAGCAGACGTCAAGACAATCTTTCTACAGATTACTTTAGACTCTGCTCTTTGGTTTCCAAGGTTATCTGAATAGCCCGATTTTTACTCGTTGGAATGTATGATTTGGTCAGACTCCAGCCAGCGTTTGAGATCTTATCGGCTGTTTGTAGTCATCACATCTCACCGCACGGGGCAATTCAGGATTCCAGAAGCGCATGGGAAACCCCAAGCGAAGGACGTTCCTAAGTCACAAGCACGATGGCTGTCGATCCTTTTGCAGAATAAGGAGCCAGCGGCGTCCGAGCGCTTCCAGAGGCACTTGGCCAGTGCATTCCGAATCTACGTGCTTGAATTGACCGGGGTCTGGCCTGCCGTCATCTCCAACACAAGCGCAACCGGGACAGTTTGATTCGGAACAGCGGCTCCAAATGGAGTTCATCCTGCAATCTGCCGGCTTAATTCAGTCCAAGGAAGCCCGGTGACAGGAAATTAGCATTGTTTAAAAAAGAATGGAGCCGATGAGCGGAGTTGAACCGCTGACCTACTGATTACGAATCAGTTGCTCTACCAACTGAGCTACATCGGCCTGTTGCTATTCTAGCGGTTGCACAGGAATGACGCCAATTTTTGTCTCAGCTTTCCCTTTACCTCAATCAAGCGCGGCCAAGGGCAGGCAACGAAGCGGAATCAGAGCGTTACCGCAATGACAATTACTCAAAGTGTTTTTAGATAGGTAACCACGTCTTGAAGGCCTGCCGGCTCCAGTACTCCCTTGAAGGGAGGCATCATCCCGCTTCCAGCCTGGATGAACGCGGTGATCGAATCGTCCGTAATCTTGTTTCCGCTTGTAGTGAAGGTGCCGCGCGCGTACAAGCCCTTGAGCCCCGGCCCGATCTTCTTATCCGTGGAGTCGGCGTTGTGGCAAACGGCGCACTTTTGCTCGAAGATCGCTTTCCCGGCTGCTGGTGCACTCGATGCGGCAGCCGTCGGAGGAGCATCCTGGGCCCGTGAAGCTCGAAGTTGCACCCCAAAGACGGTTGTTGCGAGGGCGATTGTGACGATTGCTGCAAAGAACTGCTGGTGCCTCATAGTTCTATCCCTTGTGAACACAAATCAAGGCTAATGGAACATCGTTTGTGTTGAGCATTATTTGGGGAGGACGACCAGGCCCCATGGACCTGTGCCTGCCTTGATTTTTTTAGTAACGGTATTGGTTGCGAGATCAACGACAGAGACGTCGTTTGAACTTCCGTTGGCAGAGTAGAGGCTCTTGCCGTCGAGCGAGAGAGCGATGCCCCAGGGACGCCCTCCAACCTCCACCGAGCTAAGAACCTTGTCGGTAGCCGTGTCGATGGTGAATACCATATGACCTCGGCCCGTGCTGACGTAGAGTCTGCTGGCGTCAGGCGACAGAATAACGTCCATGGGTTTGATGATGCCTGGCTTGCCCAGGGAGATCGTCTTCACCATCTTGTGCTTTTTTGTGTCGATTACCCCGACCGTGCCGTCGTTCTCTGCGTTGACATAAGCCTTCTTGCCGTCGGGCGTAAAGACAACGTTCCGCGGACGATGGCCCACCTTGAAGGTGTTCAGAATTTTCCCAGCAACTGGATCGAGGACGGAGATATTGCCATCCTCCTCCGAAGTAATGTAGACGAGCTTGCCGTCGGGCGTAACTTTTACCCCCTCCGGCTGTGCGCCCATCTTCAAAGTCTTCGCGATGGTGCCAGAGGCTGTATCGACGATGCTCACAGCCGACTCGTCTTCGTTCGAGATATACAGCGTTTTCCCGTCTTTGCTGATGTCGAAGTTCTCCGGGTCCGAGCCGCCGGGAATGATCTTCACGATCTTGTTCTGCTTCACGTCAAAGACTCCGATGCCGTCCGCACTGTGGTCGGCGGGGGGCAGAGTGCTCTCATCGACGTTGGGGCCACCAATC
>JBDTDX010000394.1:0-6161 GCA_039922815.1 Granulicella sp. | reverse complement strand
CTTGACAAGATAAGTTGATATCAACATAATAAGAGAATGTCAAGGCAGCCCATCGTTCCCTACACGACCACCCTCCTGGTCCGGGACTGTTGCCTCTGCCTCCACGTCCAGCGTTCCGCCCGCGCCCTGGCACGGCGCTTTGATGACGCCCTCCGGCGCGTCGAGCTCACCAACGGTCAGTTCTCGCTCAAGATGTCTCTCACCCGTCCCCAGCCGCCTGCGATGGCCTCCGTCGCCTCGCACCTCGCAATGGATCGCACCACGCTCACCGCCGCCCTCAAGCCGCTCGAACGCCGCGGCCTCGTGACCGTCAGTCCTAACCCTGACGACCGACGCAGCCGCCTCCTCGCGCTCACTCCGCTCGGGGAACGCACCCTGCGCCTTGCCTTTCCCATCTGGCAGAAGACCCATCAGGAACTGGAAGCCCTTATCCCGCAGGGAACCCCGGACCATCTCCGCGCCAACCTCTACGCTCTCTCCTGATCGCCCAAAATCTTGTCAAGGGGTACAAAGCCATAAGCCAAGCATTTTCAGTCGTCTACGAATGCGCATGAGATAGCGCCCGTTTGCTACAATTAACTAGAGCAAAAAAATAGCCCCGGCCTTGACCCGGGGGCTAGAGCAAAGTAGCGGTTGGTGTAGAGTCTGCCGTCTCTTTTGTTTGTCATTCCCGAAGGGAATCTGCGGTTGCCTTCCTCCACACCGACAGCAAATAGGCTCTAAGTCATTTAGATGGACGATCTTACCCGTAAGTCCCATCGAATGAAGATCTTGGCCGCTACTAGTTCGCTAAAGTATTGAAAACAGGTATTTTACAAAATATGTGGGAGGGGGGAGGGGTACCCTCTCAAAGCGATCAGGCCTCCATCGCCCCGGAATAAACCGCCATGCCCACCACGGCATCTACGCCCATCGCATCGAGCGCATCCACCTCGGCTCGCTCCTTGATGCCCCCGGCAACGATCAATTGCTTCGCCGTCGTCGCCCGCAGAATCGCCGCCACGTCAATCGGAAACCCGGACATCGTCCCTTCCGTATCAACGTGCGTGTACAAAAACGCCGCGCAATAATCTTCGAGCCAGGTCACGGCCTCCTCCGGCGTCAGCTCCACTGAATCCTGCCAGCCCTTCACCGCCACCTTGCCGCCCTTCGTATCCACGCTGAACACCAGCGCCTCTTCCCCCAGCGCCGCCTTCAACTCCGCCGCAAACTCAAGATTGATCAGCTTGTGCCGCCGCGAAACTTCGGGTGCCCCATCCTTCGCGGCCTCTTGCGAAGGGTGGGATCCAAACAAACTCGACCCATAAATCACCCGCTTCGCCCCGGCATCGAGCAGAGCCTGGCCATCCTCAGCCGTCTTCAACCCGCCGCCAACCTGGCAAGGCAGCCGCTTACAGATCATCTCGATCAGCGAACGGTTGTTACCCTTCCGCATCGCCGCATCCAAATCAATCAACTGCACCACCGGATATTTGGAGAACCGATCAATCCAATACTCAAAATCATCAAAAGCCAACTTCAGCTTCTCGCCTTGCACCAATTGCACAATTCGCCCATCCATCAAATCAATCGAAGGTATCAACATAACGCTCTCCTCATCAACCTCATCACAAAATAGTCAACGCTTTGAAAGGGCGCGGCTTTAGCCGCGCCAACAACATCTCCCAGCAAAGGGGCTTTTAGCCCCTGAGGGAATTTTCTCTAACAAGGCAGCCGAACGGAAACACCGCTTCGCTGCAACTCAGCCTTCAACTCGCGCGAATCCGTTACGCCAAAGTGAAAGATACTCGCTGCCAGCGCAGCATCCGCTTTACCGCGCTCAAAGACCTCGGCAAAATGCGCCGCCGTTCCCGCTCCGCCGCTCGCAATCACTGGAATCTGCACCGCCGAACTCACCATCGCCGTCAACTCGCAGTCGAAGCCATTCCGCATTCCATCCGTATCCATCGACGTCAGCAGAATCTCGCCCGCACCGCGCTGCTCCGCCTCGCGAGCCCAATCGACAACGCGCAAACCCGTCGCTTTCCGGCCGCCGCTCACATAGACTTCAGCATCCTCAGCGCCCTTGCCGCGACGAGCATCAATCGCCACAATCACGGCCTGCGCACCAAAGCTGCTGCCAATCTCGCCAATCAACTCCGGCCGAGCGATCGCCGCCGAGTTGATCGACACCTTATCTGCGCCCGCAGTAAATACGGCTTCCGCGTCTTCAGCCGACCGAACGCCGCCGCCAACCGTGAACGGCACAAACAGCGCCGCAGCCGTCCGCTTCACCGTATCGAGCAGCGTCCTGCGTCCTTCATGTGTCGCCGTAATATCGAGCAGCACGATCTCATCCGCCCCCGCCGCCGCATGACGATGCGCCAACTCCGCCGGATCACCCGCGTCGATGATGTCCACAAACTGAACACCCTTCACCACGCGTCCGCCGCGCACATCCAGGCACGCAATAATCCGCTTCGTCAACATCGCTATCCCAGCCGTTCCGGCACAGCGCCGGGCACGGTAACTTCGGCGCCTTCGCAGACCAATCGCGCCAGCGGCTCCAAAGCCCGTATCGTCGCTCCGCTCGCAACCCGCCATTCTACAAGTAACCCCTGCTTCGGCGCAGGAAGATGAAACTCCGTCGTTCCATCCGACAACAGAGCGACGGCCTCTCCTGTTCCAACAACCGTTCCCTCCGGTATCAATCGCTGCAGCAGTGTGTACTCAGGCTGGTTTTCCTCCAGCATCAACTCGTATAGAAACGGCATTTATAACTCCACAAAGTTCTTCAAGACCTGTAATCCAACAGCGCTGGACTTCTCCGGGTGAAACTGCACACCCATCACGTTCTCCTGCTCTACAACACTCGTAAACGCGCCGCCATACTGCGTCACTGCCGCTGTGGCCGCGAGCAACGGTGCCCGCCACGAATGTGTGTAATAAACAAAGCCGCCATCGGCCACACCGCGCAGCAGCCGCGAATCCGGCCGAATCTGATCGAGCGAGTTCCATCCCACGTGCGGCGATTTCAACTCCGCCCCTTCAAACATGGCTGGAAAGCGCTCACACATTCCCGGAAAATGCCCGAGCCCCGCAGTCTCCCGAGCCTCTGTCGAACCTTCAAACAGCCACTGGAGTCCAACGCAAATCCCCAGGAACCACGAGCCCTTCGCAATGCTCTCGCGTACCGCCTCGGTCAGCCCAAGATCTGCGAGCAACTGCGTCGACTGAAAGTGACCAACGCCCGGCAACACCACCTTCGCCGCATTTGTAACCACAGCAGGATCCTGTGTAACCGTCACGTCAGCCGCACCAAGATAACGCAGCGCCTTCACCACGCTCGTCAGGTTGCCGGCCTTGTAGTCGATGACTGCAATCACAGCAAGCCCTTCGTGCTCGGCAGCATCTCGCGCATCCGTTCATCGCGCGAGCAAGCCCCGCGCAGCGCTCGCGCGAACGCCTTGAAGATGGCCTCAATCTTGTGGTGGTTCGAGCGCCCGTACATCGTCTTCACATGCACATTGGCCTTCGCACCACGCGCAAAACCATCGAAGAAATCCGCAAGCAATTCGCTCTGGAAATCGCCCACCAACCGCACCTTCACCTTATCGTCGACGACATAAGCAACGCGCCCACTCAGGTCAACCGCGGCAACGGCGAGCGTCTCATCCATCGCCATCACAAAATAGCCGGCGCGCATGATGCCTTTCTTATCGCCCAGCGCTTTGCCAAACGCCTCACCCAGCGCGATGCCGACATCTTCCACCGTGTGGTGCTGATCGACATCGAGATCGCCCGTGCACTTCAGTGTCAGATCGAACCCGCCATGCCGCGTGAACAGCTCCAACATGTGGTCGAAGAACCGTATGCCGGTTGAGACCTTGTACACGCCCTGCCCATCGACAACAAGCTTCAACGCAATCTGCGTTTCGGTCGTATCGCGTTTGATGGTTCCCGTTCTTACCTTCAAAACCTTCGTCGTCATCGTGCTGTCCATCCAATCTCTTGTAGGGATTCCTTCAGCGCTGCCAATCCAATCGTTACATGCTCTTCAATCCCAATCGTGATGCGAACAAAGCCATCGCAGCCCGCATCGCTCGAACGATCGCGCAACAAAACCCCGCGCCGGCGCATGGCTTTAACTAACTCGACGTGCTTCTCGCCAATCTTCATCAGCACAAAGTTTGCGTGGCTCGGGAAGAACGAAACACCCATCTCCCGCAGTCCTTCCATCATGCGTTCGCGCCCAACGCGCACCTGCTCCGCATACCATGTGAGATATTCTTCGTCAGCAAGCGCGACGGGCAGGCAATCGAGCGCAACGCCATTCACGTTATAGGGCGAACTCACCTTACGCACATACTTCATCAATTCCGCACTACCAGCAAGCATCCCAATGCGCAGATTCGCCAGCCCAAACGCTTTCGAGAAGGTGCGAGCAACAATCAAATTCGGAATCTTCCCCACATCGCCCATCATGGACTCGCCGTGGAAGTGAAAGTAAGCCTCGTCCACCATCAACACAGCCTGCGGAGCAGCAGCAGCTAGCGCCAGCAACTGCTCGCGGCTGATAATTGCGCCTGTTGGATTATTCGGCGAAGCAACCATGATCAACTTCGTCTTCTCATTAATCGCTTCCAGAAACCGCTCATAAGGAAACGCAAGCGTCTCGTCCGATTGCACTGTGCGCAGCCCTGAGGTCATCATCGAGATGCTCACCTCGTACATGAAGAATCCCGGCGTCGCAATCAGCGCTTCATCCTCAGACTCAAGAAACGCAGCACACACAAGGTGAATCGCCTCGTCCACTCCATTCGTCAGTAGTACTTGGTCCGCATCGAGGCCGAAGTGATTCGCAACAATCCGCTCAACGCCTTCTCGTTCAGGATACTTCGTCAGCCCCGCCGAGGTGACCTGCTGCAAACGCTCGATCACGCGCGGCGAAGGCGCAAAGGTATTCTCGTTGAAGTCGAGCCGCAGCAGCTCGCGCGCAGCCAGCGGAGGGTGATACTCCGGCATCGCCAGAACCGCCCTGCGCGGCTTCACCGTCTTATTCGTAACGGGAACAGTTACAGTCATCGCATCCTCACCCGAACGCTTGCCGCGTGCCCCACAAGTCCCTCAGCCTCGGCCAGCGCAATGGCGTGTGGCCCAAGCTCCTTGAGCCCCTTACGCGTGTACTCCTGCACGGTAATCACCTTCACGAAGTCGAGCACGCTCAATCCGCCGCGCACGCGCCCAACGCGCCCCGTCGGCAGCACATGGTTTGGCCCGGAGATGTAATCGCCCATCGACTGCGGCGTATACGCACCTACGAAGACCGACCCGGCATTGCGAACCCACTTCACATCTGCCGCCGTATCGACCGTCAAATGCTCCGGGGCGAGCCGATTTGTCAGCTCCTGCGCTTCTGCAACCGTCGCAGTTACAAAAATGCAACCCTGCGCTGCAAGGGATTGTTTCGCAAGGTCATTCGTCTTCGCCTGAACCTTCACCTCAGCCGCAACCGCCGCTGCCAGCGTCGCATTGCTGGTGATCAGAATGGCCAGCGCCTCGGGATCATGTTCCGCCTGAGCAACAAGATCGGCAGCGATCCCCGCAGGATCGGCAATCTCGCTCGTCACCGTAATCTCCGTCGGTCCAGCAGGCATATCGATGCCGCACTCACCGGTAACCATCGTCTTCGCTGCCGTCACAAAAAGATTTCCCGGCCCAACGATCTTGTCGACCCGCGCAATGCTCGCCGTTCCATACGCCATGGCTGCAATAGCCTGCGCACCGCCGACCCTGTAGAACTCCGCCACACCCGCCAACCACGCAGCCGCCATCGTCTCCCGCGCTGGTTTTGGGGAGCAGACAACGATGCGTTTCACGCCAGCAACCTGCGCCGGAGTCGTCGTCATCAGCAGCGTTGAAGGCAGTGGGTACCGACCTCCCGGCACATAGCAGCCCACGCTTCCCAGCGGACGCACAATCTGTCCAGTCCTAACGCCCGTCGTCGGCGTGATCGTCCACTCCTCAGGCAGCTGCGCCTCAGCGAACGCACGAATATTCTTCTGTGCGGTCTGCATGGCTTGTTTCAGGCCAGGTGACGTCGCCTTCCACGCCGCCTTCATCTCTTCGCGAGAAACCAGAAGAGCACCATTCCTGGCCAGTCCATCGAACTTCGTCGCATA
>JBDTDX010000393.1:0-7096 GCA_039922815.1 Granulicella sp. | reverse complement strand
CCGGCAGAAAATCTGGAGCGCGCGCTGAATCGTGCGCTTCCGCCCAGTATTCGGGTGCTGGGGGTGGAGGCTGTGCCGACGGAGTTCCACGCGCGTTACGAGGCGGTTCGAAAGACCTACGAGTACCGAATCTTTCCGGGAGCGATTCCGAGAGCCGGACAACAGCGCGCCGTCTGTTCCCCCATGCTGGCACCTTATGTGTGGGACTGCCCGCTGCCGCTGGACCTGAGAATCTTACAGCAGGCGGCCAGCTATGTTGCAGGAACCCATGACTTTACCTCGTTTGCAGCTGTGGATCCGGACAAGACAGAGAGGAATGCCGCGCCAGAGGCTCCGGCACATGCGAGCCCAGTGCGGAGGATTGAGCGCTCCTGCTGGCAGATACGGGATGGGATCTATCTTTATAGGGTGACCGGGACTGGCTTTTTGCATCACATGGTGCGGAACCTGGTTGGAACCTTTGTGGAGGCGGCTACGGGACGGATTGAAGCAATAGAGATTCCGGGGATACTGGCAGCGCACGATCGTTCTGCAGCGGGACCGACCGCACCGGCTCGCGGGCTCTTTCTTGTTGAGGTGGAGTACTGATGGCGACGGCACCAAGTGTTGCCGCGGCGCAAAGTCGCATCGCGAAGTTGGCGACGCTAACCCCGGTTCACCGCGCCTTCCATTGGCTTCATCTGCACCAGCCTCAGTTACGACAATGGCAGATGGAGATGACGGCGATTCCCTCTCCACCATTCCACGAAGGAGCACGGGCCGCATGGTTTCTGGAGCGATTCAAGGCGCTCGGATTGAGTAATGTTCATAGGGATGATGCGGGTAATGCGCTGGCGGAACTCCCGGGTGCCTCTGCCGCACCTCACGGACCCTGCGTTCTGATCTCGGCTCACCTGGATACCGTCTTTCCCGAAGGAACGGAGTGTCTCCCTGCGGAGGTCGAGGGGCGGCTGCTCGCCCCGGGGATCTGTGACAATGCCGCTGGTCTAACGGGACTGCTGGCACTGATCGCGGCGCTTCGGTTTGCTGCAATCAGCCCGCCGGTAACGATCTTGTTCGCGGCAAATGTGGGCGAGGAGGGCGAGGGCGACCTGCGAGGGATGAAATACCTTTTCGAACAGGGTGGCTACCGGGAACGGATCGCGGCAGCGATTGCGCTTGAAGGAAGCGGGACGAGTGCGGTTGTGACGCGGGCGCTGGGCAGTCGTAGATATCGTCTAACGGTGACCGGACCAGGGGGACATTCATGGTCGGATGCAGGAGTGTTAAACCCGATCCTGATGCTGGGACGCGCGCTTGCCGTCTTCCACGAGGTGCCACTTCCACACGAGCCGCGAACGACATTGAATATTGGCATGATCTCCGGCGGCACATCGATTAATTCGATTCCGGAGTCGGCAACCGCTCTTCTGGACCTGCGATCTACCGATCCGGCGCAATTACTGACGATTGAGGCGAAGCTGCGAGGAGTCTGCGAGGAGTTTGCACAGCGATCGCCGGAAGGAGTGGGGATGACGCTCGATTTGATTGGAAATCGTCCGGCGGCGGCTCTGCCGGACGGTTCAGCGCTACTCGAGACAATCCGCGCGGTAGATCGTCATCTTGCGATCCGAACTGAGTTGCGGATCGGATCGACCGACGCCAACCTGCCACTGTCGCTGGGAGTACCTGCGGTCGCGGTGGGGGCTGGCGGCTCTGGCGGCGGAATCCATACGCTGCAGGAGTGGTACGACCCGCGAGGGCGCGAGATGGCACTCCGGAGAGTACTGCTAACGATGCTGGATACGGCGGCGATTGCAGCGATGGAGCGGGACGATGAGACGGTTCGGACGCTGCACTAATCGTGCTCGGAGTCGTTCGTTTGACCGGGGGAAACGGCGTCTCTGGAAAGAATTAGCCGGATGATCGGCGGGAAGGCCAGTGCTACGACAAAGTAGCTGATAGTGACGGCGAGCGCGAGCAGAGGCAAGCCAGCGCCGCAGGCCATGCCGACGCTGGTAACGAGCCAGATGGTGGCGGCGGTGGTGAGGCCTTTGACCTGATCCTGCCGGACAAAGATGATGCCGGCACCGATAAAGCCGATTCCCGTGACGACTTGTGCGGCGACGCGTGAGGGGTCGAGTACGACGCTGCCGGTGGCGAGGACGTCGGTAAAGCCATACTTTGAGATAAGTAGGAAGAGTGCGGCCGTGGTGCCGACCACAGTGTAGGTGCGCAGGCCCGCGCTCTTGTGGCGGATCTCGCGCTCGAGACCGATGGCTGCGGAGAATATGAAGGCCAGGCCAAGCTCGGCAAATTGACGGAGGCCCTGCCCGGAGGACTCGGAGATGGGGAGAAGCAACATGATGGATATAGATGCACGGCCGGTTGCCAGAGAGCGCTTGGTACACTCCTGCTCGTGAGTATTCAAGGTTCGGTGCAACCGAGTACGCTTGCCCATCTGCTGCTATTTGCGGTCGTCGCGGTGTGGGGCGCGACGTTTGTGCTGGTAAAAGATGCGCTGGCGGATGTGTCTCCGCTGCTGTTCAATTTCCTGCGCATGGTGCTGGCGTTTGTGGTGCTCGCTGTGGTGAATCGACGACATCTGCATCTGCGAAGTCTTTCGCGACGAACGGTGCTGATGGGATTGCTGGTCGGCGTATTCCTCACGGCGGGGTATGAGTTTCAAACGGTGGGACTGGGGCGGACGACGGCCTCGAAATCAGCATTTATTACAGGACTGGTGGTAGTGTTTGTGCCGCTGCTTATGGTAGTCCCAAAGCTCCGGCCTAAAGGAGCGAAGCCGCCCGGCGCGACAACCTGGATCGGGGCGCTGCTGGCATTTGCCGGGTTAGTGTTGTTGACCACGCCTGCGGGAACGGAGTTCTCCAGAATCTTCGCGAGTATCGGGATAGGAGACTTGCTAACGCTGCTCTGTGCGGTGGCGTTTGCGGGGCACCTCCTGTCGCTGGCCTGGGCGGCGCAACAGGTGCCTGCGGGGCTTCTGGCTACGTTGCAGATTGGGGCGGCATCGGTGCTGATGGCGGTGATCCTGCCGATGGGAGGAAGGCCGGTACTGCATCTAACGGTGCGGCTACTCGTCACGCTGGTGGTAACGAGTGTGCTGGCGACAGCAGCAGCGTTCACGATCCAGAGCTATGCGCAGCAGCACCTGTCGCCAACACATACGGCGCTGATCCTGACGATGGAGCCGGTGTTTGCGTGGCTTACGGCGGTGCTTGTGCGGCACGAGCGATTCGGACCGCGCGCGCTGGCGGGGGCACTGCTCATTCTGGTAGGAATTGCGGTGATCGAATTATTGCCATCATTGCGCAGGTCTGAATTGGTTGTCGGATCGTAATTCGAACGAAGACCGGCAAAATTTCGACCAACCCAACGAACACATTTATTTTTAGCGCGCGTCTAACTAATTGTTTAGTGCTGGGAGTTTTGTGCTCCCAGCGGCATAAGCGATGCATCTATACTTACCTATGTAACAGCGAACGAAACGAGGATCGACCCACTCATGGAAATGAAGACCCCCAAGCGGACTTTGCGCGAGTACATCCGCAGCCGCCGTCTGACAACGACTTTTGTTTTGTTGTCCACGCTTTCGATCGGTATTCTTGCCGGATCGGTACTGACCCGGAGCGTGAGTGGCAAGGAGCAGGCCGTCGATTCCTCCGATGCGCGTCCAATCACGATCCCCTCCCCGGTTGATCTGTCGAACGGCTTTTCGAAGATCGTGAAGGAGGTTGGACCCGCGGTGGTGAACATCAACACGGAGTCCCTGCCGAAAGAGCAGCCCAAGACCCGAAAGCGCGGCGGCATACAGAGAGGGCCGATCCCTCAAGGTCCTGACGGAGACGACGACAGCCAGCAAGGGAACATGCAGGACTTCTTCAATCGCTTCTTTGGCGGACAGGGTGGCGGCGGAGACGATGATGGCAGCGGCGGGCCGGGCGGCGGCGAGCGTAGGGCTCTCGGGTCGGGCTTCATCGTCGATTCGCGTGGATACATCATCACCAACAATCACGTCGTCGATAAGGCAGACAAGATTTTTGTAAAGCTTTCGAACGATCCGGACGGTGGTCCGGGCGAGCAGGGACATCCGGCTAAGGTGATCGGGATCGATAAGGACACGGACATTGCCGTGATCAAGATCGACACCAAGGAGCCTCTGCCGACGGTGAAGCTTGGCAACTCCGATGGCGCGCAGGTTGGCGACTGGGTTCTGGCGCTGGGCAGCCCGTTCTCGCTCTCGAAGACAGTGACGGCTGGCATCGTTTCTGCGAAGAACCGATCAATCGACGAGACTGGGCCAAATGGCGCGGCACAAAGCCAGTTTCAGAAGTTCATTCAAACCGATGCGGCCATCAATCCTGGTAATTCTGGCGGCCCTCTGGTCGATCTCGCCGGGCAGGTGATCGGCATGAACACGGCCATCTATACGTCCTCAATGGGGTCGCAGGGCGTTGGGTTTGCGATGCCTTCGAACGTGATCGCCAGCGTTTATAACATGCTGATCGGACCCGAACACAAGGTGGTGCGCGGTTCTATCGGTATCCAGTTCCAGCCTTCGATCTCAGCAGCGGTACAGCGGATGTATGGCTTCCAGAACGGCGTGATGGTGAGTGCAGTAACGCCGGGGGCGGGAGCGGCGAAGGCCGGTCTGCAACCGAACGACATCATCACCTCGATTGACGGACGTCCCATCAAGGATGGAGACGACCTGGTTTCGGATATCTCGGCACGCAAGGTCGGCAGTTCGATCAAGCTTGGGTACATTCGCGACGGAAAGCCGGGCACGTCTTCGGTCATGATCGGTGACCGCGCCAAACTGTATGCCAATCTGGATAACCCAGACGACAGCAATGCTGACACCCCACCAGAAACGGATGCCGGACAGAGCAAGCTCGGCATTACGGTTTCGGTTGTACCTCCGTCCCTGGCAACGAAGCTAGCGTTGAAGGGCGGCGTGGTTGTGACTACAGTACGGCCGGGGTCGTTCGCCGATGAGATTCAGCTTGCCAAAGGCATGATCATCACGGGCATCAACAAAAAGCCTGTGACGGACGAAGCTAGCTACCGGGCCATTGTGAGCGGCCTGAAGTCAGGCGACGACGTTGTCTTCGTGTTGCGCTTTCCAGATCGCGCGACCGGAGGTAACAGCTTCCTGGGTGGTATGCTTCCGTAATTGCTCTGAGGAAGGCGAGATGCGAGGCTCTGTTTGACGGAGTCCCGCATCTCATCTTTTTTTCCGCTTGCCACTGCGCCTGACCATTTTCTTTTCGGGAAATACTCCTCGAAGACGCATTCTGGCCCCTTGCGCGTTAGTTAACTTACGGGATACTCTGGTTCGGTAATCAGCGGATCTCGTTCGACCGACTGACCGATACTGAACTTTGAGGTATATCACCCTATGCGGTTTGGACGAACACTGCTCGCCACCTCCCTTCTCTGCACGTTGTGTGTTCCCGCCTTCGCGATGAAGCATTCGCGCCGCGGCCCGACTTCGCCGAAGATGAAACATACCTCCAAGGCGACTCGGGCCTCGAACCGGTCCTCTTCGCAACGCGCCATTGACGATACCCGCGCAACGGCGATTCAGGCAGCGCTTGTAAAGCAGGGATACCTTACCGGTGAAACGAGCGGCCACTGGGACTCTCAAACTGAAGCAGCTATGCAGAAGATGCAGGCAGATAATGGCTGGCAGACGAAGCTGATTCCGGATTCGCGGGCGATCATCAAGCTTGGTCTGGGTCCAAATCATGACTCCGATGAGGCAAGCCTGCAAGGCAGCGAGATCAGTACGCAATAATCAATACAAAAAAGAATGGCCGCCCGGGTTCGCCACAGGCGGCCATTTTCTGTTTAAAGCGGACTTACGACTAGCTGAAGATGACGGTCTTGTTGGCGTAGGAGAGGATGCGGTGCTCGAGGTGCCAGCGGACAGCTCGCGAGAGGACGAGACGTTCGAGGTCGCGACCTTTCTGGATTAAGTCAGGCAAAAGGTCTTCATGAGAGATGCGCATGACATCTTGCTCGATGATGGGACCTTCGTCCAGAGCGTCGGTGACGTAGTGGCTGCTGGAGCCGATAAGCTTGACGCCGCGCTCGAAGGCAGCGTGGTAGGGCTTGGCGCCGGTGAAAGCGGGCAGGAACGAGTGGTGTACGTTGATGATGCGGCGAGGATAGCGAGCGCAGAAGTCCGGTGAGAGCACCTGCATGTAGCGGGCGAGGACAATGAGATCGATCCCGTGCTCGTCGAGAAGAGCGAACTGCTGCTGCTCGGCCTGCGGCTTGGTGTCGCGGGTGACCTCGATGCGGTGGAAGGGGATGTGGTGGAAGGCAGCAAGGGCTTCGGCCTCATTGTGGTTGCTGATGATGAGGGGAATGCTGCAGTGCAGTTCGCCGGATGCGTGGCGGTAAAGCAGGTCGTTGAGGCAGTGGAGATATTGCGAGACGAAGATGGCAACGCGGGGCGGCTGCTCCTGCTCCTCGAGCTGCCAGGTCATCTGGTGGATGGCGGCAAGGTCCGCGAAGGTTGCGCGGAAGGCGGCACGGTCGATGACGGTGGGGGGGAGCTCGAACTCGACACGCATGAAGAAGAGGCCAAGGGCGTTGTCCTGGTGCTGGGCTGCGTGGAGGATGTTGGCGTCGTGTTCGTAGAGAAAGTTGGCAATGGCCGCGACGAGGCCTTTGCGGTCGGGGCAGTAGAGGAGCAGGATGGAGGATTTTGTCATGGCCAGCATGACAAGTATGCCAGATTGGGCCCTCGTCAACAGATTCTCTCCACTGCAGAGACTCTGCAGAAGACTCTGCAGCAGACTGTTGAGAGAGAGTTGGTTGGCTGCACCTCACCCTGAGCTTGTGAAACGATAGTGTCCGACCGTGGACTGATTACCTTCGCGACACGAGGAACGGCTCCAGCCGACTGTCCCATTGATTGACGACGTGCTGTATGCCTTCAGGCAGCTCAAGAAGCTGTCTCTCGAAAGGGATCCTGCATCTTGCTCATTTGATTTTTGGTTTGTTGGTGGCCCGGGCAGGAGTCCAACCTGCGACCTTCGCGTTAGGAGTGCGCTGCTCTATGCAACTGAGCTACCGGGCCATC
>JBDTDX010000392.1:0-3435 GCA_039922815.1 Granulicella sp. | reverse complement strand
GGCGCAGTCAGCAATTCGTAACCGTGATAGTGACCAATAATCGGCTCACGATCCTTCACCTCATAAGCCGCAAGATCCGCCTCCGTAATCAGCCCGCCCCCAGCCTTCTCAAACGCCGCAATCTGCTGCGCCATCGCACCCTTGTAAAACGTCGCCGGGTCCTTGGAGATCGCAGTCAGCGTAGCCGCCAGCAGCGGCTGCTTGAACGTCTCGCTCGCCTTATAAAAATCCCCATCGCGCTGGAAAATCCGCGCCGAAACAGGAAACCGCGTTAGATTCCTACTCTGAAGAATCCGCGCCTCCTCCGCGCTCAGAACATAGCCATCCTTAGCAAGCCGGATCGCCGGTGCCATATCCTCTGCCAGCGTCAGCTTGCCGAAGTGCCTCTGCGCATAGACCAGACCCGCGACCGACCCCGGCACCCCCGACGCGAGATACCCCACCAGCGAACGCCCCGGCGCCACATTGCCCTGCGCGTCGAGATACATATCGCGCGACGCCGCAGCCGGCGCCTTCTCCCGATAGTCGAGAAAATGCGCCTTGCCCTCATGCGTGCGGATCAGCATAAAACCGCCGCCACCAATGTTCCCCGCAGCAGGGTAAACAACCGCCAGCGCAAAACCCACTGCCACCGCCGCATCCACAGCATTGCCGCCCTGTTTCAAAATGGCGACACCAGCGTCCGATGCATCATGATGAATGCTGACCACCATCGCGTGTGCAGCGCGCACAGGCGCAAGGCCCGGCTGCTGCCCATGCAACGATGGGACAACGAGACAACCAGCGCAAATCAAGGCAACAACGCGGACTGACAAACGCATGTGATTCTCTCCAGCAACAAGCGTGCGTAGAGGATAGAACCTCCGGCGCATTTATGCAGCAGAATCAGCAGCCATCCCGCCTTCGAATGCGCTCAGCTTCAGAGGGTGCCCCATCCTTTCGCGCCCTTGCGAAAGGGTGGGAGAGTGAATCTCCCCGCTTTGAAAGGGCGTAGCTTCAGCCCCTGAAGGAATGCCCGATTCTTTCATCAGAGTTCCCTAAAATGCCCCCGCCCCCACTAGGATGTTAGGCACACTGTCTTTCGGAGAATCCCCGCATGAAGATCCTCGCCCGTCTCGCGCTTCTCGTTGCCACAGTACTCAGTCTTACCGCCGTCGCATCGCGCGCGCAGGCCGCGCCGGTGCGCGTCGCCATCGTGGGACTAGTGCATGGGCACGCCTACGGTTTGATGAACGCGCTGCCCAAAAACAAGAACGTCCAGCTCGTCGGCATCTCCGAACCGAACAGCAAGGTAGCCGACATCTACGAGAAGCGTTACCACCTCGATCACTCCCTCTTCTACACCGATGAGGACGCGATGCTGAAGGCCGTTCACCCCGACGCCATCCTCGTCTACACCATGATCGTCGACCACCGCAAAGCCATCGAGGTCGCCGCCAGGCACGGCGTCAGCTCCATGGTCGAGAAGCCCCTCTCCACATCGCTCGCCGATGCCCTCGCCATCCGCAAGGCCGCAACCGAGCATCACGTCCAGGTGCTGGTGAACTACGAGACCACCTGGTACTCCAGCAACGAAGAGGCCTACCGCGAGTCCGAGGCCGGCAAGCTCGGCATCCTCCGCAAGGTCGTCGTACACGATGGCCACGAAGGCCCCAAGGAGATTGGCGTCGGCCCCGAGTGGCTGCCCTGGCTGACCGATCCCGTCCAGAACGGCGCAGGCGCCATGTTCGACTTCGGCTGCTACGGAGCCGACCTGATGACCCTGCTCATGCACGGCCAGGCCCCTACCAGCGTCGTCGCCATGGCGCAGACCGACAAGCCCGACCTCTACCCCAAGGTGGATGACGACACGACCATCATCGCCCGCTACCCCGGCACGCAGCTGGTGCTCATGCCGTCGTGGAACTGGTCCTTCGCCCGCAAGGACATGGAGGTCTACGGCACGAAGGGATACGCGATCACGGTAGCCCAGAGCCACCTGCGCGTTCGCTACGCCCCCCAGAAAGAGGAGAGCGTCATCGAAGCCCCGCCCCTCGCGCCGGAGCGTTCCAGCTCCCTCGATTACCTCGCAGCCGTCATGCGCAAGCAGATCGAGCCCAAGGGCGATCTCTCCTCCCTCGACACCAACATGGTCGTCATGCAGATCCTCGACGCCGCACGCGAATCCGCCCGAACAGGACGAGTCGTGCAGATCGTACCGCTGCCCAAATAAAGACGACCCGTCCCTCTGTTGGATCGAAAACCAGCCCAGCCCCCTACAATGAAGGAGTGATGCCGACGCACGTCCGTTCCTTTTCCAAGATCAACCTTGGCCTCGCCATCGGCCCCGTCCAGGACGATGGCTTCCATGCGCTGACGACGATGTACCAGACCCTCGACCTGCACGATCTCGTGACCGTAACGGCTCAGCCAGCCGCCGCCACCCGCATCACCCTCACCACAAACCATCCGCAGGTCCCCACCGACGAACGCAACACCGCGTGGAAGATGGTCGAGCGCGCCCTCACCCGCCTCAACACCACCGCAGAGGTCGCGATCCACATCGACAAGAATCTGCCGGTGCAGGGCGGCATGGGCGCAGGCTCAGCGAACGCAGCCGCCGCCCTGCTCGGCCTCGAAAAGGAACTGGGACTTACGCTCGATGGCCCCGCCCGCCTCGAGCTGGCTGCCGAAATCGGCTCCGATGTTCCGCTCTTCCTCATCGGCGGGTCCGTCCTTGGCACCAGCCGCGGAGAAAAAGTCTCGCCTCTCCCCGACCTGCCCGCCATCCCCTGCGTGGTCGCCATCCCCTCCGTCGGCGTCTCCACGCCGCAGGCTTTTCGCGATTGGGACGCCCGCGCAGCCGCCTCCAGCTTGACCTCGCAGGCAATTCAGGCTAATCTAGAGCAGTTGAGTCTCGCTTATTCGTCTGTCCTTGCAAAGTTCGATCCTGCAACGATAAGCGTCGAGCCTGGCACCTCCGGTATCGCTCACGACCGTAATTCCGTGGAAACGGAAGATGGTAGGTTGAACGATCTCGCCGAGAATACCCTTCTCGCGCTTGTCCGCACCGGGATTGGAAACGGCCTTCAGAATGATTTTGAAGAAGTCGTCTTTCCTCAGTATCCCTCTCTGCGTGAAAACAAGCGGCAATTGATGGGTAGTGATTCGGGTAGCCCCGCCTTATACGCGGCGCTTTCGGGTTCTGGTTCGGCTCTGTTTGGACTTTACCGGTCCAGGTCGGATGCGCGGGCAGCTCAACAACGCGTTCAGGCGTCGGGTACTCCGGCTTTGTTGACAACAACCTTGCCTCGATCCGATTACTGGCGCAGAATGTTCGCAGGTTGATTTTGTCCGGCCAGTAGCGCAGCCGGAGATCATTGGGCGATCGACTAACGGTAGGTCCAGAGCCTTTGAAGCTCTTTGTCTAGGTTCGAATCCTAGTCGCCCAACCAA
>JBDTDX010000391.1:0-5253 GCA_039922815.1 Granulicella sp. | reverse complement strand
TGCTGCACGATGGCCGAAGCATCCTCCGGCAGATGCCCGCACATGATCAACACCCGTGGCTGGCTCGCAGCATCTATACCGCTGGCTGACAATGCCGACCGCACCGCAATCCCCTCCGCCGCATTCGTCACGCCCAGCCAACCGGTACCCGCACGCGCCAGCACCGGAGCGCAGAGTGCCGCCCCGTGCCCGTATCCATTGGCTTTAATCACGGCCAGCAGGGCCGCATCGCCGCCCGACTCCCGCGCCACAATCCCCGCCGCCGTCAGATAGTTTTCCGCCAGCCGCCGCTCTGCTACCTCAATCCAGTTCGTCACGCGATTCCATCCCAGCCCTATGGTATCGCCCGCAGGCACACAGATTGCTCTCGCTCTAAACCTCTTGCAGCGCAGAGATCACTGCCGGCTCAGGAGCGGCCACCGGAGGCTTAGGCCGCGTAATCGCACGCAGAGCCGCTCGCGTGAGCGGACGCTCCAGCCAGCGGAAGGACGCGATGGCCGTCACGCTCGAAACCGCCAGGCAAGCCCCGATAAAGGCCACCGGCGCCACAAAGTGAACCGCCTTCCAAGCCAGGAAGCACAGAAACAGCGGCAGAATATGCACGAGGTAGAGGCTGTAGGACGCATCGCCCAAAGCCTCCAGCCGCGGCATCGCCAGCGCTCGCCCGTAGACACAGAGCGCCACAATCCCCAGATCCACAATCCAGAACAGCGCATACCACTGCATCCGAAGAGGAATTTCATGCGCTGTATAGAAGAGATAGCCGTTCACGGCGATCAGCGGCGCAACCAGTGGAATGCCCGGGATGCTGAGAGTCCATTCGGGACGCGCAAGGCGCAGCTTGCCAAGAGCCGTACCCACTCCAAACAGCAGAAGGATCGGATGCGTAAGGAGCGCCCCGACTGAGTGCGGAAGGTTCCCGGCAAGCACGGGATAAAAGAAGCAGCCTGTAACCACCAGCAGGGTGAGCGTACCAATCAGCGCGAAGATGCGGTGCCGGTGCGGCAGCAACAGGGACGTCGCGAACACGGCATAAAAGAACATCTCGTAGTTCAGCGTCCACCCAATCGGCAGCACCGGAAGCATGACGCCCTGCGCATTCACATAGGGAATAAAGAACAGCGACCGCAGCAGGTTGAGGGCATTGGTATCAAGCGCCTTGCTGAAACCGGCCAGAGCCGCAACGGCGGCGACCAGCAGCGTAAAAACCCAGTAGAGCGGCACCACGCGGGCTATCCTGCGCGTCGCAAAGTGCAGCGCCCGCAAGTGCGGCGCCTCCGAATCGTCCACGGTATCGGCCGTATAGGTCATGATGAAGCCGCTGATCAAAAAGAAAATAGCGACACCCTGCGCTCCTGCAAAGTCGGCGAGACCGCTGTACGGCTCTTTCGCAAAGCCATGCCCCGCCACCACGCCAATGGCATGGTTCAACACAACCAACGAGGCCGCGATGGCACGGAGCGACTGCAGGGCTTGGAGCTTTGGCATAGGGGCAGCCCGGGAATAAAAATGGCTGGCCATCCAGCACCGATAAGGTGATCCGAACGAGAACGACGGCCAGCCGAGTCGAATCGACTTGGTGCTCGCTCACCACTCTAACACTTTAGTCACATATAGTAACCGCCTACCGTGAAATAAAGTCTCCGACTATACGAATAAATGGCGAATATAATCGTGGCTGCGATATGGTGACCTCTCCCCAATCCGATCGCTTCAGCTTCCTCCACATCGATCTCAACAGCTTCTTCGCGTCCGTCGAACAGCAATTGCATCCCGAGTATCGTGGCCGACCGCTCGCGGTCGTGCCGACGATGGCGGACACCACTTGCTGCATCGCCGCCAGCTACGAGGCGAAGGACCTCGGCATCAAGACCGGCACGCAGGTCGGCGAAGCCAAGCGCATCTGCCCCGACATCGTCCTCATCGAGGGCAATCACGGCGAGTATGCGGACTACTCCCGCCGCATCGCCGAGGCCGTCGATCTCTGCTGCCCAGTCGCCCATACGCCCTCAATCGACGAGATGGTCTGCCAGCTCATCGGCCGTGAACAGGAGCCGCCCCGCGCCCGCGCCATCGCGCTCGAGATCAAGCAATCCATCTACAAGAACGTCGGCGTGGCGCTGCGCTGCTCCATTGGCATGGCACCCAACCGCTACCTCGCCAAGATCGCCAGCGATATGCAGAAGCCCGACGGCCTCATCGGCCTGCTGCCCTCGCAGCTTCCCCGAGCCATCGCGCATCTGGAGCTGCGCGATCTGCCCGGCGTCGGCGCACGCACCGAGGTCCGCCTGAACGAAAAAGGCATCACCACCATGGAGCAGCTACTCGCGCTCGACCGCACCGGCATGCACGGCCTCTTCGACAGCGTCTGGGGCGACCGCATGTACCACTGGCTGCGCGGCGCAGACTCCGGCGACGACGGCGCACCGGTGTCCACAGGCGTTCAGAAGTCGCTCGGCCACTCGCACGTTCTCGGCCCCGAACATCGCTCGCAGGAGGGCTCCTGGGCGGTGGCGCACAAGCTCCTGCACAAGGCCTCCATGCGGCTGCGCATGGAGAAGTTCTACACCGGCTCAATGGCCGTCACGATCCGCTACCAGCTCACCCGCGAGCAGGCGGCACGCATCAAGTCGAAGAAGCATTTCTCCGGCATCAAGCATGCGGGCTGGGGGATGGAAGCACGCTTCCGCCCTTGTCGCGACACGCTGACGCTGCTTGAAGTGCTTCGCAATGCCTGGCGTCAGCGCCCCCAGGGCGAGGAGTTCGAGCGCCCCTTCTTCGTCGGCGTCACCCTGCGCGACCTGATCCCCGAGAGCGAGTTTCAGGCGTCGCTCTTCGGCGATGAGGGCAATCGCGGCGAGCTCTCCGCCACGATGGACAAGCTGAACCTCAAGTATGGACACACCACGCTGCACTTCGCTGGCATGCTGCCCGCACGCGAATCCGCTCCAACACGCATCGCCTTCACGCAGATTCCGGTGCAATACGGCGTCGACTACATGTAATCGCTCCGAATGTCGACAAGCTGCGCTCCAGAAAAATCGCAGTAGCAGTACCCGACCGAGCCGCGATCTGCATCCCACTGAAAGCAAGAGGAGATTCCCCTATGACTTTTCAGAGCCGCCCCGCCACAAGCCGCTTTCTACGCACCGCCGCACTCTGCGGAGCCGCCGCCCTGTTCGCCGTCGGATGCAACAAGAAGACCGACAACACGAGCAACTACACCAACGCCATCGACACCTACTACTCCGCGCATCCCGCCTGCCTCTGGTCCGATCCCATCAAGTTCCCCGTGCAGGCCGATACCGCGGACGTCAGCAAAACCACTCCGTATGACGCGCTCGTCGATCAGGGTCTGCTCGTCCGCACCACCGCTGAGAAGAAGAAGCTCATCATCTCCAGCAAGCAGGTAAACAACTACGATCTATCGGATCAGGGCCGTTCCGCATGGACCGCCGACCCAACGCAGCCCGGCTTCGGCAACTTCTGCTACGGCCATCGCAAGGTGAGCAGCATCGACAGCAGCACCCCCACCAACGACCAGACAGGCGCGACCACCACCATCAACTACCACTACACGTTCGACGGCGCACCGAACTGGGCATCCGCCGCGGAGACCCAGAACGCCTACCCGGAGATTCACGCAAACCTGAACGGACCGCACACCGACCAGGTCACGCTGACCAACACCAACGCAGGCTGGCAGATGGTCAGGCCCATCCTCAAGCCCTCACCCGTTCCAGTCACCGGAGCAGACGGAAAGATCGTTCAGTAGAGCCCTCAATCGCTACAACAAAGTAGCAGTTGGTGAAGATTTGCCGTGTCCCTTGTTTGTCATTCCCGAAGGGAATCTGCGGTTGCCTTCTCCACACCAACAGCAAATCTGTTTTAGCTCTTTCCGCCAAGCTTCCATAGAAGTTGCCGCAGGATGCCCATCCACACCGGGGCATCCTGCGGCTCCATTCCCATCCTGCGCACCAGCCTTCGTATCTGCCCGGGCTCGCAATTCGCAGGATGCCGCTTGCTATAGCCCGACTCCTCCAACACCTCATTCATCAGCACCGTCAGCCGTTCCAGATCACCTGCCGCAGCATGTGGCGGCAAGGTAATTGGCGCAGAAACATCCTTCCGCACCAGCTCAAACAAACACACCGCCGCAGCCTGCCCCAGGTTCATCGAAGGATGTCGCTCACCTTCACTTTGCTGCATGGGGATCGTCATCAGCAGGTTGCAGTGGCTCAACTCCTCATTCGACAGCCCCGTCTTCTCCGACCCAAAGAGCAGTGCCACCCGGCCCTCATGCCTCGCCATCTCCGCCCGAAGCATCGGCCCTGCCTGCGGAAGCTCATACAGCGGATGCTCGAGATCCCGCTCGCCCACCGCCGTTGTCCCCACGACCAGCGTGCAATCCGCCACAGCCTCGGCCACCGTACCCGCCTCCACCGCAGCAGCCACCACCGCCGAGGCATCCACCGCCGAGCGAGCGCTCTGAAACGGCACAGCATACTCGTTGACGATACGCAGATGAAGAAAGCCGAAGTCGTGCATCGCCCGCGCCACCGCGCCGATATTGTTCGGGTTGCGCGCCCGCACCAGCACCACGACAACCCGATCCATCTCTTCCCGTGTAAGCATCCAGTGCCATTCTAGGCTGTCCCGTTCGAAGTAGACTGGAGTTCGGCATGGCAGACGACTTCGCACACACACTCAAAGCGCAGGTGGACATCGTCAAGATCATCGGCGACTACGTGCGGCTCAAAAAGAGCGGCGCGCAGAACTACTCCGGCCTCTGCCCCTTTCACAAGGAGAAGACCGGCTCGTTCTCCGTCAACATCGTCCATCAATACTTCTACTGCTTCGGCTGCCACGAGAAGGGCGACATCTTCACCTTCGTCATGAAGATGGAGAACGTCAGCTTTCCCGAGGCCGTGCGCTCCATCGCCGCCAAGGCCGGCGTGCCCATGCCCAAGCGCGAGTACAACTCGCCCGAAGAGGCTCGCGAGGCCGGGCTGCGCGGCCAGCTCATCAACATCCACGAGGCCGCGACGCAATACTTCGAAGCACAGCTCAAATCGCCCGAAGCCGCACGCGCCCGTGAGTACCTCACCGGCCGCGGCGTCAACGCAGAGACCATCGCCAAGTTCCGCATCGGCTACGCGCCCGACGACTTCAACGACATGCGCGACCGCCTCAAGGCGCACTTCTCCGAAGAGGTGCTGCGCGCCAGCGGCCTCTTCAGCTCGAAGGAGCAGG
>JBDTDX010000390.1:0-3631 GCA_039922815.1 Granulicella sp. | reverse complement strand
GATATCGCGCCTCGAAAAATTGTTCCAGCGAGGAGAACCCGCGTCGCGACACACGGTGTTGTTCGATGGCGCGATGGGCACGATGCTGTATGGGTGCGGCGTGTTTATCAACCGCTGCTATGACGAGCTGAACCTGTCGCAGCCGGAGATGGTGCGGGCGGTGCACCACGAATATTTGCAGGCCGGCGCGGAGGTGATTGAGACCAATACTTTTGGAGGCAATCGATTCCGGCTGGAGCGGTATGGGTTGGCGGATAAGGTGCACGCGATTAATACTGCCGGCGTGCGGCTGGCGCGGGAGTGTGTGAGGCAGATTGCGGAGAAGCAGTCGGCTGCGGCGTATGTGGCCGGGGCGATCGGGCCGCTGGGCGTGCGGCTGGAGCCGGTGGGCACGGTGAGTGCTGATGAAGCGTTTGCGGCGTTCGCGGAGCAGGTGAAGGCGCTGGCGGAGGGCGGGCCGGGGGTAGGGGCGGACCTGCTGGTGGTTGAAACGATGCAGTCGATGGTAGAGATGGAGCAGGCGATGCGCGCGGCGCGCAGCGTGGCTCCTGAGCTGCCGCTGGTGGTGATGGTGTCGGTGGAGGAGAACGGCAACCTGCTGGATGGAACGACCGCCGAGGATGCCGCACGGAAGATGACGGAGTGGGGCGCGGATGCGGTGGGGTGCAACTGTAGTGCAGGTCCGGCGACGTTGTTGAATGTGATTGAGCGGATGCGGACGGCGACGAAGCTGCCGCTGGCGGCGATGCCGAATGCAGGGATTCCGAAGGCGGTGGATGGGCGGACGATCTATATGACGTCGCCGGAATATATGGCGAGCTATGCGCGGAAGTTTGTGAAGGCGGGCGCGACGTTTGTGGGCGGATGCTGCGGGACGACGCCGGGACATATCCGCGCGATGCGGAGTTCGCTGCGTGCGATGGAAGCACAGGGAATAGGGAGTAGGGAAGAGGGAAGAGAAGGCAAGGGCGTTACGGATGTGGCTGCGGGGGTGGAGCCTGTGCCGATGGGGGAGCGTTCGCGAGTGGGGGCGCGGATTGCGAAGGGCGAATTTGTAACTTTGGTGGAGATTGTTTCGCCGAAGGGGATTGATTGCTCGAAGGAGCTTGCCGGGGCGCAGATGTTGCACGACCTGGGGGTGAACGCGATCAACGTGCCGGACTCGCCCCGGGCGAGCGCGAAGATGAGCGCGCTGAGTTTGTGCGTGCAGATTCAGCAGCAGGTGGGGATTGAGACGGTGCTGCACTTTACGTGCCGCGATCGCAACCTGCTGGGGATGCAGGGCGATCTGCTGGGGGCGTCGTCGATTGGGCTGAAGAATGTGCTTTGCCTGACGGGCGATCCGCCGAAGATGGGGACGTATCCGGATGCGACGGCGGTGTTCGATGTGGACGCGATTGGGCTGGTGCGGATTGTGCGGGGGATGAATCACGGGCTGGATATTGGAAGGAACGTGATTGGGAAGTCGACGGGGTTTACGATCTCGGTGGCGGCGAACCCGGGCGTGCCGGATATTGAGAATGAGATACGGCGTTTTGCGGCGAAGGTAGAGGCTGGGGCTGAGTTTGCGATTACTCAGCCGGTCTTCGACACGCGGCTGCTGATGGAGTTTTTGCGGCGGGTGGAGGAGTTTCGTATCCCGATCATTGCGGGGATATGGCCGCTGGCGACGCTGAAGAGCGCGGAGTTTATGCGGAACGAGTTGATGGTGAGTGTGCCAGAGGAGATTCTTGCGCGGATGGCTGCGGCGGCTACTCCCGAAGCCGCGCGGGCTGAAGGCGTGAGGATTGCGCAGGAGATGCTGGCTGAGGTGCGGGGCGCGGTGCAGGGCGTCCAAGTAAGTGCGCTGGGGCTGAACAAATACAAGGCTGCGGCGCAGGTGCTGGGGCTGATGGAGATGGAGGGGTAATGGCGAAGTTTGAGGAGCAGTTGACGGCGTTGGAGTCGGTGGTGGAGAAGCTGGAGCGCGGGGAGTTGTCGCTGGAGGATTCGGTGAAGCTGTTCGAGGAGGGCGTGAAGCTTTCGAACGCTTGCAAGACGGAGTTGGAGGCGGCTGAGGGGCGGATCCAGGTGCTGGTGGAGCCGGAGGGGAAGGGTGTTCGGGTGCGGGATTTGGAGGTGGGAAGTGGGGAGGATTTTGTTGAGGATGAGGATGGGGAAGAGTAGGATTTGGGCATGAGACGCGATATCGACAAACTGGCAGACCGGCTTGTGGAACTCGGTAACGAGGGGATTGCTGTCGAGACGAAAATTCTCGAATGGAAGGCCGCAGAGAAGAAAGAGAACTCTGCTGTGCAGAAGAAAGCCAGCTAGGTGCCCACGCTTACGGTGGTGGCCGGGGCGAATGGATGCGGCAAGACGACTCTCACGCGATGGGGCCGCGATGAGTTTCAAGAAAGTTCCGTATTAGATCCAGATACAGTTGCCAGATCGCTTCGGTCAACCGGGGCAGATAGCGGATCGGCTATCGACGCCGGACGAGAAGTCTTGTTGATGGCGGAAAGATTGCTAAAGGCCGGGCAAAGTTTTGCGGTGGAGACTACGCTCTCCGGCAATACGTATCTTCGGATGATGGTGAAGGCCAAAATGCTTGGATATCTGGTTGTGTTGGTGTACATCGGGACAGAGAATGTCTCAATCAACATGCAGAGAGTCAGGTTTCGTGTCGCCAATGGTGGACACAATGTACCGGAGGAAGATCAGCGACGTCGCTATCCTCGAAGCATTGCCAATGCGGCAAAGGCGTTGACGATTGCAGACGAGGCGATCATTCTGGATAACTCAGGTGCGAGGTATGTGAAGGTGGCTGTTAAGCGGATAACTGGAATTGAAGTGTTTGAGCCAGTGCCTGAGTGGGCGGCGTGGTTGCGAACGTAGGAGATTTCTCTAGCGGTCGCGGCTGGTGACGAAGCCGGGGACCCAGAGGAGGGCTCGTTTGGCGTCGGAGGGGGGGAGGTCGGCGATGCTGAGGCGAGCGGCTTCGGCGTAGGCGCAGGCGGTGTCCATGGCGTAGGCGAGGGAGCCGTGGCGGTGGAGGATCTCTAAAATCTGCGGGTGGGAGACGCGGTCGAAGCTGCGGTCGGCGAGGACGGTGCGGATGGCTTCGCGGTCGGCTCCGGTGCCGCGCTCGAGAGCGTGGATGACGGCGAGGGTGGCCTTGCCTTCGCGCAGGTCGGAGGCGGCGGGTTTGCCGAGGACCTCTTCGGTGGCGGTGAGGTCGAGGACGTCGTCGACGATCTGGAAGGCTAGGCCGAGGTTGCGGCCGTATTCGCCGAGGGTCTCTTCCTGCGACTCGCTGCCGGGCGTGATGGCCGCGCCGAGCTGCATGGAGACCTTGAAGAGGCAGGCGGTCTTGCGGAAGATGAGGTCGAAGTATTCCTCCTCGTTGATGAGGTGGCCGAGCTTCTGCATCTGGAGGAGCTCGCCTTCGACCATCTGCTGGGTGAGGGAGATGAGGAGATCGAGGACGCGGAAGTTGCGCTCTTCGAGCGCGGTCGCGAAGGCCTGCATGTAGAGCCAGTCGCCGGCGAGGACGCACTTGGCGTTGCCCCAGGTGGTGTTGGAGGAGGGGCGTCCGCGGCGGGTGTCGGCCTCGTCGATGATGTCGTCGTGGACGAGGGTGGCGGTGTGG
>JBDTDX010000389.1:0-5049 GCA_039922815.1 Granulicella sp. | reverse complement strand
CACGCGCCGCCAGCAGCAGCACGGCATCGCCGTTCACGACGTTGCCGTGCTCATCGGCGAAGAGCGCACGGTCGGCATCGCCATCGAAGGTGATGCCCATGTCTGCTTTGCACTTCACCACCTCGGCCGCGACGATGGAAGGGTGCAGCGCACCACACGCCTCATTGATGTTGCGACCGTCGGGGCTGGCGTGGGTGATCACCACCTCGCCGCCGAGATCCGCAAACAACTGCGGAGCCACCGCCGACGCAGCTCCGTTGGCGCAGTCGATCACGATGCGTTTGTTGTCGAGCGAAAGGCCCGGCACCGCTGCCAGCAGGAAGCGCACGTACTCGGCGCGGTCCGCATCGTTCACCTGCGGGGCCTTGCCCGAGGGCTGCACCGCTGCGCCAGCCGCCAGCCGCCGGAAGATTTCCTCTTCGATGGCGAGCTCGGTCGCGTCCGGCAGCTTGTATCCGTCGGGGCCGAAGAGCTTGATGCCATTGTCCTGCCACGGATTGTGCGAGGCCGAAATCACGATGCCTGCGCTGAAACCGTGCTTCGCAGCCAGAAACGCTACCGCTGGCGTCGTAATGATGCCGGCGCTCTCGACTGTTGCGCCGCCAGCGCTCAGGCCCGCTGTCAACATCGCCGCAATGCCTTCGCTCGACTCGCGCGTATCCTGACCGATCAGAACACGCGGCGCATTGCCCAGGTGGAGCGCCAGCGCCAGTCCCACTGCATAGATCGTCGCCGCATCCAGCGGATATTCTCCCGCCACCGCACGAATTCCGTCCGTCCCAAACAACTTCTTCATTAGCTGGATTCCTTAATGCCTTCCTGCTCGATTTTATGTGGCGCCTTTTTTTCGATTCTGCTAACCGTCGCAATCAAACTACCGGAACTGAGCCGCGTGCGAATCGCTTCCCCAACACCGACCTCTTCGGCACTCCGCAGCAGTCTTCCGTCCTCCGCATAGACGAGCGCGTATCCCCGATTCAATACCGCCAGTGGCGAGAGAGCGTGCAGCTGCGCCGCAGCCTGCGCCAACCTGCGAGCCCGGGCTGCGATCACCACTCCCGGAAGGCGCTCCAATCGCTCCTCCGTCCGCGCAAGCCGCCCTCGCGCAATCGCCAGACGATGCGTCGGGTCTTGTCGCCGCAGCAGCGCCGTCACATTTGAAAGCCGCTGTGCCAGGCCGCGCAACCGGCGTTCGCCCGCAGACTCCAAACGCATTCGCAACTCGTCAACGCGCTGCTCCCGCCGATTCACACCATCGCGCAGCCGCGAAAGCACGGCCTCCGCCGAGAGCCGCGCATAGCGCTGCCGCGCGAGGATGATCTGGTAGCGGATACCGCGCTGCATCCGCTGCGTCAACGACGCGACGCGCTCCTCAATCTGATGCTGTGCAGCCGTCACCAGCTCCGCCGCAGCCGAGGGCGTCGGGGCGCGCAGGTCCGCCACAAAATCCGCAATCGTAAAGTCCGTCTCGTGTCCGATCGCCGAGACAATAGGTAGCTCCGATGCGGCGATCGTCCGCGCCAGTTCCTCATCATTGAAACCGGCCAAATCCTCAATCGAGCCGCCACCACGCGCCAGAATGATGACGTCCACTCGTTCCGGATGTTTGTTGAACCATCGGATACCCGCTGCCACCTCCACCGCGCACCGAGCGCCCTGCATCGCTGCCGGATAGAGCAGCAGGTTGAGCCGCGCATGACGCCGCCGTGCGACCTGCACGATATCTCGAATGACCGCGCCGCTCGGCGAACTGACGACGCCAATGCAACGCGGAAATGCAGGCAGCGCCCGCTTGCGCTCCTCATCGAAAAGTCCCTCAGCCTTGAGCTTCGCCTTGAGCTGCTTGAACGCTGCTTCGAGCGCGCCGGCACCCCGCAGCTCGAGGGTCTCCGCAATCAACTGCAACTGCCCGCGCGATTCATACACGGAGATGCGCCCGCGCACCTCCACCGCATCGCCATCCTTCGGCTTCACAGCAAGCAACTGCGCCTGCCGCCGAAACAGCACCACAGGCAACTGTGCCTCGCCATCCTTCAGCGTGAAATAAATGTGCCCCGAAGGAGCCGGGCGGCAGTTCGAAATCTCACCCTCTACCCAGACGGAAAAGTGTTGCCGCTCCACCTGTTGACGAATCTCGTTGACCAGATCGCGCACGGTCCACACCTGCCGCGCCGCTATTGCTGGCGGTTCCGGGTCATCGACGATCAATGCTGGAATTGGCGCGATCGGCGCTGCAATCTCCGGTTCGCCGAACAGGTCCGCCTGCTGCGCGCGCGATCTCTTCGCGCTACCTCTCCCGCCGCTCAGATACAAGCTGGCAAAGGTTCCCGGAGTCTCCTTACCTGCGGCCATATATCGGTTGAGTTTATCGCATGGAGGCGAAACCCAACGCGATCACGCGCGCGCCAGCATTATCCCGGCCTCACGCAGCAACTCCGAAGGCTGGCATGGTTTTGTCAGAATATTCAATGGCCGCGCCAGGTGTTTCGTCTGCTCCTGAATGCGCTTCATCTCCCCGTAGTTTCCCGTCAGCACCAGCAGGCGGCACTCCGGCAGTATCCGGCCAATCTCCCGCATCAGGTCTAGACCATCGCGCTGTGGCATGCTGACATCGCACAGCAACAACTCTGGCTTGAAGCTCAGGGCGCATTCCAACGCGTCGTCAACGCTATACGCAGCCTTCGCATCAAAACCATGCTTCATGAAGATCAGGCTGAGGGTGTCAGCAATGAGGCGTTCATCATCCACCACTAGAATGCGCTGCATAATTGCTCCTGTTCTTCTACGGGTCTTTCGACCAATTGGCAGAAAATAAGTGGAGCAAGCGGGTCAGGAGCCATACTCTGAATACTAAAAGCTCAGAGACCCGCACAAGAGTCCGGCACTCACTACATCAAACTCATTTGTAACGCGAACGTCGGTTCAGTAGAAGACATTGCTGAATGGTTTTACCGAGAATTAGCACTTGCCAGCGCACGAAAGTTTAAATTTATTTGCTGAAAGTAGCGGAATGTAACTTCAGGACCCTAACCTTAGGTATCTTAAGCGAGCCAAACCAGGCCAATATTCCAAATCTGATGGATAGACGAACGACAAACCTGAATAGCTCAAAGACCCCCAAGCATCGAGCAAGTTCGTGCAGACCGGCAAAGGTCAGCGCAGTATGGAAGCTTAACGAATGCGAGGCGCATAGCTTCGCAGCTACGCGCCTCGCATTTCGCAAGTCTTCTTGAGGCCGAGACGGCTACTGTGCCGTCGCCGCTCCAGGACCGGCAGCGGCAGAAGGATTCAGCTTCTGCGCTGCAATCACTCCGACTGCGCCCTTGGCGTCCTTGTCCTTCAACTGCGCATAGATCTTTTTCGCTTCGTCGGTCTTGCCGGTGCTCGTGTACAAGGCTGCGAGTTGCAGCTTTGCCAGTCCTGGAGGAACCGTCGTCGTGGGCTTGCTGTCAAGCTCGTTATAGAGGGCAATCGCCTGCGGGTCGCGATTCGTCTGGTGGTAGAGCTCTGCCAGCGACAACTTCGCCAGCGCCGCCAGATCGCCATTCCAGCCGTCGGCAACCTTCTTGAACGCCTCTTCGGCTGGCCCATTCTGCTGGGCCTCCATGTACGTCAGACCGCCAAAGTAGCGGCAAATCTTTCCTTCGGAAACGATGCTGTATTTATCCGCGCAACTCATGAAGAGAGCGTTGGCAGCCTTGGCCCGGTCGGCCACGGAGGGGAAGGTCGTCACGCTCGGAGGCACCGGCTGGCCCGCTGATGCCAGCGGCGTCTGATACGCCTGCATCGCCGCACCGTACGCTACCGAGGCCGCTTGGGACCGCTTGTTGTAGCCAACCGCGCACGCCACAATCACGAGAATCACGACAAACAGAAGGCTGGTGGTCACAATGACGGACTTGCGATTTTCGCTGGCCCACTCGATGCCATGCTCGGTGGTGGTAATAAACTTGTCGTTCTGCTTCAGGGCTGCTTTGGTCTGCTGATCCACGGTGTCTAGGTCTTCCTTTTAGGGATGCTTCAATCGAGCGGCTGGCCGCGCGGTCTCATCGCGAGCAATGCCCGCACAAGCAATAAGTCTATCAGCCCGCCGGAAAAGCCGTGCCTTCGGGTGGCCTGAAAGCCCCGGCGGACAGCTCCCTATTTGATATCCCGCCAGTTAGCGCCCGTTCCCACCTCGGCCACGATAGGGATCGAAAACTCTGCGACGTGCTCCATCTCCTGCTTCACCAGCGATTCCATCTCCTCAACTTCTTCTGGAATCACATCAAAAAGTAGTTCGTCATGCACCTGTAGGGTCATGCGTGATTTAAGGCCGCGCTGCGTAATCTCCGCATCCAGCTTGATCATCGCCAGCTTGATCAGGTCGGCCGCGGTTCCCTGGAGAGGCGTGTTGATCGCCGTCCGTTCCGCGAAGCCACGCATGTTCGGGTTGCGGGACTGAATGTCCGGAATGGGGCGAACGCGGCCGAAGTAGGTTCGCACCGCCTGATCGCGGCGCACCGTTTCGAGCGTCGCGTCGATGAACGCGCGCACGCCCTTGTAGCGGTCGAAGTAGGTCTCGATATAAGTCTTTGCCACCTTCTGCTCGATGCCGAGCTGCGCGGCCAGACCGAACGGGCTGATGCCGTACACGATGCCAAAGTTGACCGCCTTCGCACGCGCGCGGGTCTCCTTGTCCATCGTTGCCGCGTCAACGCCGAAGACCTCGGAAGCGGTCAGCGTGTGAATGTCCAGGCCGGTGCGATAGGCATCGAGCAGCAGCGGGTCCTGCGAGAAATGCGCCATCAGCCGCAGTTCAATCTGCGAGTAGTCCGCAGACATCAGCACGTTTCCCGGCGCGGCAATAAATGCTGCGCGAATCTCGCGACCAAGCACCGTGCGCGTCGGAATATTCTGCAGGTTGGGATTCGTGCTCGACAGTCTCCCTGTCGCCGTTCCAACTTGATTGAAGGTGGTATGGATGCGGCCTTCCGTATCAGCGAGTTGCGGCAGCGCATCGAGGTACGTGGACTTCAACTTCTGGAGCTGGCGATGTTCAATCACCAG
>JBDTDX010000388.1:0-4498 GCA_039922815.1 Granulicella sp. | reverse complement strand
CGTCCGGCAGGACAGCTTTGCAGGGTAACCCGCGTTAGTCATGTTGCGGGGAATCTCGCAAGGTACGAGAATCGTTACAGTTGCGAACTTTGAGCTTGCGACTTGCGTCGCGGCTAGTTAGCTTGTGGCTAATGGCTGCTATGCAAACACTTCTCAGAACTGAACTCGGATCCCCCGAAGAGACCGTCTCGATGAATATTGGCATGACCATTCGTGGTTTTCGACAGCAGAAGGGGATGTCGCAGGGCGACATCGAAAAGCGGACGGGCTTGCTCCGCTGCTACCTTTCGCGCGTCGAGAACGGCCACACCGTTCCCTCTCTCGACACCCTCAAAAAAATTGCCGGTGCTCTCGACCTCCAACTCGCCGAGTTCTTCGCCGAAGGTCCCGAGACCAAAGAAATCTTCGGCCTGAACCTCAACGCCGAGGAGATCCGCTTCCTCACACAGGTCCAGCGCTACTCCGCCAACCTGAGCGAGAGCGACCGCCGCCTGCTCCTCGCCATGGTCCGCAAGTTCGCCTCCACCACCATGAGCTGATCTGTTCTGAAGTGGTACGTTTTGCGACACCCCGTTTGGAAAGGGCGCGGCTTTAGCCGCGTCGTAAGAACCCGCAACAACGCGGGCTTCAGCCCCTGAGGGAATCGCTCCCCAGACCTACCACAGCTTCGAAATCCAATATCCAAACAGCGCCAGCAGAAATGCCGCCCCCGCAAACGTAATCTTCTGCCGCGACAGATACCGCTCCCGCCCCGCCGTCATCCGCGGCACCAGCGGAACTCCCAGTACCAGCCCCGATAGAAATCCGCCAACATGCGCCGCATTATCGATGCGGATAATGTCCACAAAGATTGTCGCGCCGCCCAGCACCAGGTTCAGTACCGCAAACTGGATCACGGACCGTCGCAGCCGCTTCAATTCCGACCACGGAATCGGCAGCTTTTTATTACTGAGCAACACAATCAGGATGCCCGCAATCCCAAACACCGCCCCCGACGCCCCTGCCCCGACCGAATCCTGAGCGATCGCAACATTGATCCCCATGCTCAACAGGTTTCCCGCAACTCCGGTAAGCACGTAGACCGCCGCCAGCCCCCACGCTCCCAGCAGCGGTTCTCCCAGCAGCCCCAGGTTCCACAGGCACCACATGTTGGTCGCCAGGTGAATGATGCCGACATGAACAAAGATCGCCGTCAGCAGCCGATACCACTGCCCTTCGAGCACCAGCCGCGTGCTGTTGGCCCCAAAATGCAGCAGCTGCCCCGAGGTCGGGCTGGTCGGCGACGCGCCATGCAGGCACATCCACAAATACACCGCGCAGTTCACTCCCACCAGCGCATAGGTCGCCGGAGCGGACATCGGGTTGAAGGTACTCTTCTCCCGGCGCTCCCTCCGCCCCGTCGGTCTCTCGGCCGGCGCGTAGTCCGGCAGCGGCACAGGGCCGCCAAATGGAGGGAGAACTTCGCCTTGGGGTTCGACGTGCGGCATGCCTACTGCTCCTACGCTACCCTGTGCGCATGGGAATCACAAAACCAAATTGTAGAAAAGCCGAAAGGCCTTCCAATCTGGTTACGAACTATCAGGATTAAAGCACTTCAGGCAGCATTATTGTGGGAATGGTCACGAACCTCGGCCGCCTGGCGTCGCTCCAGCATCCCCGTCAAAAAGCTCGGGAGCGGAGTCGTGATCGCAATCAACAGCCAGAGGAGCATTGAAATGACCACTCCGGCGATCGCCACCGCCTCCATCGAGATGAAGACCCCCGAGTGGTGCAGGTGCAGATGAACCTGTTCGACGTGCGTATAGCTTTCCAGACGGTCCATAACCACCGTGGCCAGAAGGAACGCGAAGATCGACAGCGTACTGACTGAGATCAGCAGCACATCGATGGTACGGTGCAGGCGCTGCTTGGAGCGGCAGTGGCCGCAGTCGGAAAGATGTTGGTCGTAGTCCGTACGCATCTCCAGCGAGAGCTCCGAGATATCGTACCGCCAGCCCGAAAGAATTGCGCCGACCACAGGGTCAACGCAGGGCGAAGCGGGAACACGATGTTTGCTCGAAAAATTGCCAGTCAAATTACTCATAAGGTCGTCTACCAGTTTACCCTGTTTGATTAGACGAGCGGGCTAATTGATTCATTTGCCATTAATCGAGCCGGAACCCAAAATTTCTCGCCCAGACCAGATTTCCGCCCCTAAAGGCAGATCGATTCCAGCGGAATGGCCTGTTCTGCCAGCAAAATCCGGTTTCCCAGCAGCGTCATGCGCCCGCCAATCGCCTTCTCCGCCGAAATCCGCGCCAGCTCCGGCGCATTATTCGACTCTGAAAGGTGTCCCAGCACGATATACGCCGCCCCCCCGTCGTAGTCCTTCTCAAGAAACTCCGCCGTAGCGTCGTTCGACAGGTGCCCCACCCGCGACAGCACCCGCTGCTTCACGCTCCACGGATACGGCCCATCCCGCAGCATCTCCAGATCGTGGTTACTCTCCAGCAGCAGCACATCAATCCGTTTTAGCGCGGACTTCACATTCGGTGGCATATACCCCAGGTCCGTCGCCACCGCCATCCGCATCCCCTGCGCCTCAAACACAAACCCGCACGGGTCCGCCGCGTCATGCGGAATCGTAAACGGCGTAATGTCGAGGTCCCCAATCGAAAAATGCGTCCCCGCCCGGAAGTACTCCACCGCCGGCAACTGCGACGGACTCGCCTTCGCCGCGGCGGGCACCTCCGCATCGCAAGGCTCCTCCTCGACCGGCAACTCCATCATCGCACCCGCATCATCCGACCGGCACGCCGTCAAATCTTCTCCAGCCGTCACCCCCGCCGCCACCGCCGCCGCTCTCGCCTCTTTCTCCTGCTGCACATGATCCATCCACTTCGCATACGTCATCGTCGTTCGCGGCGTCAGCATCCGCACCCACGCCCGATGGGTCTGCTCAGTAAAAAAGACGGGAATCTTCAACTTCCGCGCCAGCACCGCCAGCCCAGCTACATGGTCGATATGCTCATGCGTGATCAAAATCGCGTCCAGCTTCGCCGGGTCCTCCCCCGCAATCGCCATCCGCTTCAGCAGCTCACGGCACGACAACCCCGCATCCACCAGCACCGACGTCCGCCCACCGGAGATAACCGTGCTGTTGCCCTTGGAACCCGAAGCTAGCACCGTCATGCGCATTCAGTTAACAGTACGCCGAGTCGCCTGTGGATTAGGCAGTCCTAAGCCAGTAACTAGTCCGTTACCTCGACTGGTGGATATTCCATGCCCGGCAGCGGAGCGACCCGGCTGATCTCCGAGAACAGGATCGACTCCCCGGTCTCGTCCTTCGCCACAAACACCCCATCCGGCTCGCGCTCGACGCGGATCAAAAACACATCCGCCGTCGGCTGCTCTTCGACAACAATCACAATCTCCGCGAAGAACTGCTCACCCGTCACGAGTTCCACCGCAACAACGCGATCAATGCTCCGCCGCAGCAAGTCGAGATCATCCTCAGTCAAGCACGCACCTCATCTTTAGACGACCGACCGCACCGGAGCCAGAAAGTTCACCGTCGACCGCAGGACAACCTTGTCGTGCTGGTTGAAGGCCAGCGTCCGCGTACGCACCACGCCAAACTCCTTGCGCGTAGCCGACTGCCGCACTCCCACCACCTCAATCTCCGTCCGCAGCGTATCGCCCGGCCGCACCGGCTCGGTCCAGCGCATCTCCTCCACGCCCGCACCGATCATGCCGCCGAACACCCGCACCGACTGCACCCGCAGCCGCATCACAATCGCCGCCGTCAACCAGCCCGACGCCGCCAGCCCCTTGAAGAACGAGCCTTCGCCTGCCGCCTCATCCAGGTGGAACGGCTGCGGGTCATACTTCTGGCCGAACTCTTTGATCTCTTCAGCCGTCACCTTCGCGGTCCCGGCAGAATGAAACTTCTGCCCTACATAAAAATCTTCAAAGTAAAGTTCCTGCTGCATGCGCTCTCCCGTCCTGCTCTTGATACGGATAAGTGTAAAACCCTTTTCAGAACGAAGGCACGCTCCCTACTGATAATCGAATCAGTCACTTCGAACGAACGACATCCGTCGGCAGCTCAAGCAGCTTTTTCACAGCCCGGAGAGCCGCCGCACATCGCCCGAAAGGTCCGCCGCCAGCATCTTCGCATCCCCGCCACTCTCACCCTCGGCTGCCAGATAGACAACGTTGGTCAGGCTTTGCAAAGGATTGTTGATCTGGTGCGCCAGTTCATTCGCCATCGCAGCCGCAGCGGTCGCTTTCGCCTGCTCCATCAACTTCTTCTGTTGCCGCTGGTTCCGAACAGCCATCGCGGCAAAGTCTGCAAGCAGCCGCATCAGGCGGCAATCTTCCGCGTCGAACGCTTCGGTCCGCTCATGCGCCATAATCCAGATCGTCCCGCGCACCTCGTCCACCTGCCACGGCAGCAGAATGCCATCCGTCACAATCGGCGCATCCACACCCATCAGGTCGAAAAATCGCTGCGACA
>JBDTDX010000387.1:0-3993 GCA_039922815.1 Granulicella sp. | reverse complement strand
CTGCTCAACTGCGTCGACGAGGCCAGCGAAGCACGCATGAAGGCCGAGGTCGACGCCGTCCTCCGCACTGGCGACACCATCGGCGGCGTCTTCGAGGTCATCGTCCACGGCCTGCCCCCCGGCGTCGGTACCCACGTCAATTGGGACGAGCGCATGGATGGTCTGCTCGCGCAGGCGGTCATGAGCCTCCAGGCCGTCAAGGCTGTCGAGATTGGTCGCGGTGTCACGGCCGCCGAGTCGTTAGGCTCGACCGTTCACGACGCTATCGCCTATGAAGGCAGCGAAGCAGACTTTACCAAATTTTCTCGTGCGCGAAATAACGCCGGCGGCATCGAAGGCGGCATCTCAAACGGCGAGGACATTGTTGTGCGCGGCTACTTGAAACCCATCTCGACTCTGCGCCGGCCCCTCGGCTCCGTCAGCTTTGCCACCCGGGAGCCGGTCAAGGCCGCTTACGAACGAAGCGATGTCTGCGTCGTTCCTGCTGCCGGTGTTGCGGCAGAGGCCATGGCCGCCCTTACGATCGCCCGCCTCGTGATCGACAAGTTTGGCGGTGACTCGCTGCGCGAGATGCAGCGCAACTTCAACGGCTATTCCGAGCAGATTCGAGCGTATTGAGTGGCGAAAAAGACCTCCAATAAAAAGATCCATGAAGTCGTGAAGTATCCCGACCCCATCCTCGCCAAGCGCGGTGAGAAGGTCACCGTCTTCGATGCCGACCTGAAGAAACTGGTCGACGAGATGTTCGACAGCATGTACGCCGCGCAGGGAATTGGCCTTGCCGCGCCGCAGATCAACATCTCCAAACGCATCACGGTCATCGACGTCAGCTTTCAGAAAAATCCCGAGGAAAAAATCGTTCTCATCAACCCCGAGATTCTCGACCGCGAAGGCAAGCAGGTGGAGGAAGAAGGCTGCCTGAGCCTGCCCGACATCCGCGAGAAGGTCTCCCGCGCCTCGTGGGTCAAGGTCAAGGCGCAGGACGCTACCGGCAAGTGGATCGAGGTCGAAGGCGAAGAACTCCTCGCCCGCGCTCTTCAGCATGAGATCGACCACCTCGACGGCATTCTCTTCATCGACCACCTCAGCCGCCTTAAACGCGACTTCGTTCTCCGCAAGATCAAAAAACTGCAGAAGAACGGTGAGTGGTAACGGTGAAGCTGGTCTTCTGCGGGACCCCCGCCTTCGCCGTTCCCACGCTTCGGGCCGTCGTTGCCGCCGGGCATGATGTGGCTCTCATTCTAACCCAGCCGGACCGCGCCGTAGGCCGTTCGCAGGAGCTGCAGGCTCCACCGGTCAAACTTGCGGCGCAGGAACTAGGCATTCCCGTAGCCCAGCCTGAAAAAATTAAGACCAATCTCGAGCTTCGTGCCCAACTTGAGGCCCTCGCGCCCGACGCGATCCTCATCGTCGCTTATGGCCGCATCATTCCGCAATGGATGCTCGATCTGCCCACGCACGGCAACATCAACCTACACGGGTCACTCCTGCCGAAGTACAGAGGCGCTGCGCCGATCCAGTGGGCCGTGGCTGAGGGCGAAGCCATCACCGGCGTCACCACCATGCGCATCGATGCGGGCCTGGATACCGGCGACATGCTTCTCGCACAGATCGTTCCCATCGCTATCAACGCGACCTCGGCCGATCTCTTCGAGAGCCTCTCTGCTGTGGGTGCGAAACTCATGGTCAAAACCCTCCGGCGTCTCGCGGAAGGCGACCTCTCTCCTGCTTCTCAGAACTACGCCCTCGCCACGCTCGCCCCAATACTCAAACGGGAGGACGGCCTCATCGACTTCGCCCGTCCGGCGCGCCGCGTCTACGACCGCTGGCGCGGCTTCCAGCCGTGGCCCGGAGCCTACACCACCCTGCGCGGCAAAAAGCTCATCGTTCCCCGCATGAGCCTCACCGACGAATCCTCCTCGGCAGCGCCTGGCACCCTCCTCGTACGGGCCGATCAGCTTCGCGTCGTCTGTGCCGAAAACACCGTCCTCGCCCTCGAAGAAGTTCAGCTCGAAGGCAAGCGTCGCATGACCGCCGCCGAATTTTTGCGTGGCTTCCAACTGAAAGACGGCGAGCCCCTCGGCCAATGACACCTTCAAAACCCACCCCTAAGCCCGTCTACAAGGCGACTCCCAAGCCAAATCCCAATATTCCTAAGGGCGATGGCACACCTAAAGTGACGCCTGCCCGCCGCGCTGCCTTTGAGATCCTCACCCTCGTCGGCGAGGGCAAAGGCCACTCCGACGAACTTCTGCACTCCGCTCGCATCGAGGCTCTCTCGCCGGAGGATCGCAACCTCGCCACCGCTCTGGTCATGGGCGTCCTCCGCTGGCAGATCGCGCTCGATGCCCGCATCCATCGTCACCTTCAGCGCCCGGACCAGCGGCTGGCCGCACCGGTTGCCCTGTCTCTGCGCATGGGAGCCTTTCAACTCCTGCACATGGATCGCATCCCGGCCCACGCTGCGCTGAGCGAAAGCGTAGAAATCTGCAAGCTCGCGAATCAGCCCCACGCCGCCGGAATGGTCAACGCCATCCTCCGCAAAATCGCAGCCGCGCAAAAGCCAGGTACGCGTCTCTACGAGTCCGTCCCCGCCTTTGCCGAACGCCTCGGCCATCCGGTCTGGCTCGTCGAGCGCTGGGCCGCCCTCTACGGACGCGACGCGGCCCTCGCCATCTGCGAAGCAGGGCAGCAGGAGCCTGCTGAAAATGGGGACAGCCTCTTCATCGAAACCGGCGCAGATCTCCCCAGCTTGGATCTCCCTAAGATGGACCCCGGCTCCCGTCTTGTAGCCGAACTGGCTGCCGCAGCCAATCCCAAAGCTGACGGCAATATCTGGGACGCCTGCGCCGCTCCCGGCGGCAAGACTCTTCTGCTCGCTCTCCGCGCCGCCGACGCGGCCATCACCGCGACTGACGTCAGCATCCGCCGCCTTGCGCAGATGCAGGCTCGCCTCCGCCGCTATCCGTACGCCGAGCGCGTCACCTCCTCGGTCCTCGATGCCACCGCTGCATCCAGCACGGCACTCTTCGACCTCATCCTTTGCGACGTCCCCTGCACGGGTACCGGCACCCTTGCCCGCAACCCCGAGATTCGCCACATACTCCGCCCGGAAGAGCTGGCGCGGCAAGCCACCCGCCAGCGCGCGATCCTGCACAGCGCCTTCGCTCGCCTTACCCCTGGCGGCCGGCTGGTCTACTCCACCTGCTCCCTCGAACCCGAAGAGAACGAACGCGTCGTCGAAGGTTTAGCGGGAGCAAAGCGTATCCCTATCGAAAGCTTTATCACCCGGTTGGCCGACACCACTATCCTGCGCCCCGAAGCCGCCTCCACCCTGCTCAACACCGCCGTTCACAACGGAGCCCTGCGCACCCTTCCCGGCGTCCATCCTACCGACGGCTTTTATGCTGCCGTCCTCGAACGCGCCTCCGAATAGAGCCAGCTAACCCCCCAGTGTCAGCCTGACCCCTTCCCCCCGCACTACGCGATGCCCCGAAGCCGGCGTCTGTGAAACGACAGTTCCGCCGGTAGGAGCGGCCACCGAAACCGGTGTAGCAGCAGGTGCAGGTCCGCCCACAGCCATAACCGGGGGCGTAGTATCCGGCGCTGGAGCCTGCTGGACATACAGTCCCATTGCGGCCAAACGGCTGGTGGCGCTTTCAAGACTCAACCCGCTTACGGACGGCATTACGAAGGCGGCTCCTCCGCCCTCGTCTTTTTCGCTCAACAACAGGCTCACACGAGGGCTATCAACACCACCTGCATTTGGTGGCGGCGTTTGCGACAGCACCAGGTCCGCATCTCCCGGAGCAGGCAGGTGCGCCACGGTGCCGACATTGAGCGAGAGCCGACGAATCGTGATTGCGGCGGCCCGCTCTGCCATACCGCTTACATCAGGGATCGAAACCCGCTGCGGACCGAGGCTCTCGATCGTCCGCACCTCCCACTCGTGGCGCACAATGACCCCCGGCGCAGGCGTCTGCGAGATGATGT
>JBDTDX010000386.1:0-4301 GCA_039922815.1 Granulicella sp. | reverse complement strand
GGTGCCGAAGCCTCCATCAAATACTTCCTTCTGGGCTCCTTCGCGACTGCCTTCTTCCTCTATGGCATCGCACTGGCCTTCGGAGCGACTGGCTCGACCTCCATCGCCTCCATCGCCGCGGGCCTTGCTACCACCACCACGCCGCGTCTCGCCTTCACGGCCGTTGCCATGATCATCATCGGCCTCGGCTTCAAAGTCTCCGCCGCTCCGTTCCATGTCTGGACACCCGATGTTTACCAGGGAGCACCCGCACCCGTCGTCGGCTGGATGTCCACCGCGCCAAAGGCCGCTGCCTTCGCCGTCCTTCTGCGGATCACCTACTCCGGCTTTCCCGGTATGGAGCATCGCTGGGGCATGCTCCTCTGGATCCTCGCTGCCATTTCCATGACGCTCGGCAACGTCGGCGCACTGCTGCAGCGCGACGTCAAACGGATGCTGGCCTACTCTTCGATCGCGCACGCTGGCTACATTCTGGTCGCCTTCACGGCAAATCCCGGTGACGGAATCGGCACTGCCTGCTTCTACGTCGCCTCCTATGCTGCGATGAACTTCGGCGCCTTCGCCGTCATTACCCAGGTCGCCGGATATCGCGAATCCATCCGCTCCATCGACGACTACACCGGCCTCGCCCAGAAACACCCCGTTCTCTCCGCCCTCCTGGCCTTCTTCCTGATCTCGCTGGTTGGCATTCCCTTCACCGGCGGCTTCTTTGGAAAGTTCCTGGTCTTCGCCGCAACGATTCACGCCGGGAACATCTGGCTCGCTGTCATTGGCCTCCTCAACAGCGGCGTGGCCTGCTTCTATTACCTTCGCCTGCTGAGCGCGCTCTACACGCGTACAGCGCCCGAGTCTGCGCCCACAGCACCGAAGGCAGTCACCATTCCCGCAGCCCTTGCGCTCGCCGCAGCCGCTATCGTCACCCTCGGGCTGGGGATCTTTCCCGCCCCCGTACTCAGGATGGTTCGTCGCGCAACGATCGATACCCTCATCGTCGCCCGGCATATCCCCGTCGCAGTGGCGATCAGGCCCCCGGTAGATACCGGCCGCTAGCCACCGCTAGAGCAGTTTCCGCGAAGGTATAGAGTCGAACCGCCAAGGGCCAACGGCACGTTGCCAAATCAGCATGGGGCGCAGCCCCATGTTCCTTGCCAGCAAGGGAGCAAGGGCTGAAAGCCCGTCCTAGACACCATCGAGGAAACCGCTCTAAAAGCCTCCTCGCTGCCGCTACCCATCTTACAGACCAACAAAAAAGCCTCCGCATCGCGGAGGCTTTTCTGTAAAACGAACTTCCTGCGCAATCGATCGGCGCAGAGAGAGAGTTACGCCTGAACCTTCAGGAAGATGATGACGAAGGTGAACAGTGCGAGGGATTCGATGAACGCCAGACCAAGAATCAGGAAGATAAAGATTCCAGGACGTGCGCCGGGGTTGCGTGCCAGCGCTTCGGTAGCCGAGGCCGTTGCCTTACCCTGGCCAAGGCCGCAGAGCCCTGCAGCCAGCGCCATGCCCAGACCTGCAGCCAGCGGAACCCATTGACCAGCAGGCGAACCACCGTTGATGGCATCCGCAGCAAAAGCCGGCGTTGCGAGCAGCAGCGCGGCCAACGACATGAATACATATTGCAGCTTCTTCATAGTGCTCCTTGCTCCCGTCAGATCCGCCGCCAGTGGGTGGTTGATGCTCACCGTGCTGGCACCCTCACGCTATGCGGCGGTGTTGCCTGCCATGGAGAGGGAGCGCCCCACCACGGCAAATTCAAAGCCAAAATCAAACTTAGTGATCGTGCGCGACCGCGAGCGAAAGATAGATCGATGCCAGCAGGAAGAACACATACGCCTGCACCACGGCCACGCCAAGATGCAGCCCTAAAAAGATCAGCGGAATGCCCACTGGCACCAGCGAAAAGAACGCCAGCGTCACCAGGTCGCCCGCAAACATATTCGCGTACAGACGGACCGTGAGCGAAAGCACCCGCGCACAATGCGAGATAATCTCGATTGGCAACATCAGCGGATACAGCCACCAAACCGGCCCGAGGAACTGCTTGATATAGCCGAACCCGTTCGAGCGGATGCCGTGAAAGTGATAGTAAATAAACGTGACCAGCGCGAATCCCAGCGGCACGACAACATCCGCCGTAGGCGACTCCAGCCCTGGGACCAGGCCAATCAAATTTGCCAACAGGATGAACAGTCCCAGCGCCGTCAAATAGCTGGTGAAGCGCTCATGCCCGTGACCGATGATCGATTCGCCCTGATCCAGCACAAACCCATGGATCATCTCGAAGGTATGCTGCAGCGACTTCGGCTTTTCCACGCTCAGCGTCAGGCGAACCAGGATGAAGTGAGCGATCAGAACGGCAAAAACCAGCAGCTCCATCGCAAAGGCATTCGTAATCGGAGCGGCAGGGAACGCCGGCTCAATATGCAGGCTGCGCAGCAGCGCCGTGGTCGGCGCGGCAAATGCGTGATTCAGAACTTGAGTGAGTAGTAATTGTGTGGGCATATAAAAAAATAAGAAAGCGTTGTGTTTTGTCGTTCTATCGTTCCAGCTAAGTTGTCCAGGCCTTCATCAGGCGGATTCCCTCTACTGAGAGGCAGAGAACTCCCAGTCCAAGACCAGCCGCGAGGGCGTAAACCGAACCATTCAGATACTTAAGGCTAACATACAGCAGAACAATCGTGCCCCCCAGCCGCAGGAAGAATCCAATCAGCACCATGGCCATCGGTTTGGCCTCGCCGCCTGCGTCCATCCGCACCATCACCGCGCTCATCAGTCGTAGCCACTCCCACAGCCCGGAGCCGGAGATCACCGCCCCAACCACCAGCAGCGCCGCGCTATGCCAGCCCGACTTCCACCAGATCAGCGGAGCACCCACCACCGTCAGAATCACCAGCAGCCGGATCGCGCTCTTGATCGTCCGCTTGAAATCATCGTCGCTGAAATCTTCTAAAGTCTTCATCTGCGGTTCTATTTCCCGCCCCGCAGGAATCGCTGCGCCGTCGTAAAGATCTGCACAAACCCCGCCACCGCCCCCAGCACGATCCCCGCAATCCCCATCCAATGCTGGTGAAAATGTCCGTCCAGCCAGCTCCCCGCCAGCCAGCCGATCAGGCACCCCGCCGGCAGCGCAATCGCCAGCTGAATCATCGACTCGGCCTTCACCACCTCACCCAGCGCGCCCGACTTTTTCTTCGTCTCATCCGCCATAACAAAGCCATTACACCACGCCGCTATACTGAGATGTCGGTGATAGGCAGCAGCGCCGTTGTTTTGAAGGGGCGGGACCTCCGCTTGAAGGGTACGGGCTTCAGCCCGCACATAAAATATCTACACAATGAGGGCTTTAGCCCCTGAGGGAGCAGTCTCTCCTCAAATTTGTCCATCGCAATCCAAAGGAACATTCGTGTACGAATCCGAATTTGAAGCAAACCTCTACCAGCTCCGCCGCGAAAAGCGCGACCAGATCGCGAAGATCATTCAGGCGACACAACCCGGCCTCACCGATACAGGCGCAATCTACCCCAACAGCTACGACTTCGACCAGACCATCCCCGATATCCGCGCCGCCTTCGACGCCCGCACAGGCGAAGAGCTTGAAGCCACCCGCACCAACGTCTCCATCGCCGGACGCATCATGGCCATCCGCGTCCAGGGCAAGGCCGGCTTCGCCCAGATCCAGCAGGGTGGCCAGCGCCTCCAGATCTACGTCCGCAAGGACGACGTCGGCGAATCCCTCTTCGCCCTCTACAAGCTCCTCGACCTCGGCGACCACATCGGCGTCCGCGGCTACCTCATGCGCACCCGCACCGGCGAACTCACCCTCCACGCCGCCCCGGTCGACGGAGCCCCCGCCCTCACCTTCCTCACCAAGGCCATGCTCTCCCTCCCCGACAAGTACCACGGCCTCGAGGACACCGAACTCCGCTACCGCCAGCGCTACGTCGACCTCTTCATGAACACCGGCCACACCGTCGCCGCCCCGCCACCAAAGCCAGCCACGGAATCCGCGGGTGCCCCATCCTTCGAGCCTCATCCGAAGGGTGGGATGGATGAACCCACAGCCCAGGACGAAGCACCACAAGACCCCGCCGAAGCCCCCCTCAACGTCCGCGAAACCTTCGTCAAGCGCGCCGCCATCCTCCGCGCCCTGCGCAAATTCTTCGATACCCGCGGCTACCTCGAAGTCGAAACCCCCATGCTCCACACCATCGCCGGAGGAGCCGCCGCCCGCCCCTTCAACACCCACCACAACGCGCTGGACATCCCGCTCTCCCTCCGCATCGCCCCCGAGCTCTACC
>JBDTDX010000385.1:0-9005 GCA_039922815.1 Granulicella sp. | reverse complement strand
CACCGCGGGCAGCAAGATTCTGGTAGGCATTGAACCCGTGAACACGGAGGCCATTAATAATCCCTGGGCTATGAAGCGCCTGCGGGAGGACGTTGGCGATCCGCGCATCGTATGCGGTCTCGATATTACCAACATGGTCAACGCCGGCGTTGCCTTCCGTATGACGGAGTTGATGAACACGACCTTCGAGGTGCTTCATGGAATGATCGGGTACATTCACGCGAAAGATTTTGTGTGGAACGATATGCTTCCTGGCCTTAGCTGGGCGATGAATGGCACCGGCAATATGGATTACGAAGTCTTTCTAGCCCACATCAGCAAGATGCCGGATCCGGTCAGCGGGGTGCCGAATCCGATCATGTATGTGGAGTTCCTCAGTTCCGCTGAGCAGTATCAAGAGGCGCAGCGCAATATCCGGTCGATTGCCGACAAAATCGGAGTCAAAATACACGGCACACAGCAGCCACAACAAGCGTAGATTGCGCGCGAGATGTGGTGTTCGCGACTAACAAAGAGCAGGATGAAACAGAGAAGAATGTACCGATGAGGATGAGAACAGCCTTATGAAAAAACAACTCCTGATGCTTGGCATGCTCTTGCTGCCGACTCTGGCAATGGCAGTCACTCCCGACTTCAGTGGCACCTGGGCCAAGGATAGTGCCAGCAGCGACCCTGTCCCCAATCAGATGTACTGGATGACCAGGGTAGCGCCCGTTGCTCCCAGGCGCGGCGGTGGGCAGCGTGCTGCTCCGGTGATCCTGCTAACGGTACGTCAGGATGCCAAGACCTTGCACGTAGTCGACTCCCAAAGCGCGATCCACGAATACACGATCGACGGCGACGACAGTCCCCACTCCAAGCCTATGGACACTGGAATTCAGAAGTCCGTAGTTACCGCGAAACTGCAGGCGGATAACCTGGTGATTGAGACGACCGAGCCGTTTGGGGGAATGCCTGGGAATGTTACGTTGAAGATCAAAGAAGTATGGGCCCTCGCGCCGGACGGCAAGACCCTGACCATCACCACAACGCGGGATATCCCGGCGAGGCATCAGGAATACAAACAGGTCTACACCCGCACGCAGGACCAGCCTGGTACTATCTGCTCCGATGGATGCGTTCCAGCCCACTAAGCCCGCAGTCACGACGAGCCAGCCTCGCAAAATCCAGTTTGCGCTGAAGCTCAGTTATTAACCCTGATGAGCTGAGCGGGAGACCCACTCAGCTCATCGTTTGCTGCATCGATCATCAACATAACGACTGGCACAATGCAAAGCCGCGTGCCGCACATAACAGGCTGATCATCCATTTTGTACTGAATGGCGTCGCTCATCAACGCAGGCCCTCAAGACGAGCGCCAAAAATCTGATGCCCATAAATTGTGCTACGAGCTGTATGATAGGTCCGCAGCCGAAAGCATTATCGACAACTGCTTCCCATTTCTCTTCTGCGGAAACCTTTATGCCCGTCGCCATCCCGGTTGCACCTCGTACACGGACCAGGTTCTTTCTCTGTTTCTGGCTCTTTGTTCTGAGCGCCATCTCGTTCTTCGACCGCACCAATATCGTCATTGCAGCCCCTCAGCTCAGTCATCAGTTCGGCCTGGGCAATCAACAACTGGGCTGGGTCTTCTCGGCGTTTCTGGTCGGCTATGCCAGCTTCCAGATTCCGGCAGGGATGCTGGCCGTGCGCTTCGGGCCACGACGCGTGATCACCGGCGCCGTTCTCGTCTGGGCTGTCTGCAACGTGCTCACGGCGCTGCTGCCGTCGACGCTTGCGCACGCGGTGGCCCTGCTCTTTGCCGTGCGCTGCGCACTGGGAATTGCAGAGGCCGGCATCTACCCAGCAGCCAATCAATTCGTGGCTCGCTGGGTTCCGCAGAAAGAGCGCGGCTTCATCAATGGACTCATCTTTGCTGGCATTGGTGCCGGCAGCGGCCTTGCTCCGCCACTGCTTACCTGGATCATTCTGAGCCGGGGATGGCGCGCGGCTTTCTGGTTCGACGCCGTCATGGGTGTTATCGGCGCCACTGTCTGGTGGATCATCGCCCGTGATCGGCCGGAAGACCATCCCAGAGTAAACGCAGCCGAGCAGCAAGAGATCCGCGAAGGTCTCACCTCGTTCGCAAACACAACGAGCGCAGCCCACGTTACTGAGCACAGCATCTCGTGGCGCGTCATGTTTTCGCGCATCGACCTTCCTGCCCTCATGCTCAGCTACTTCGCATTAGGCTATACATCCTGGGTCTTCTTCAGTTGGTTCTACCTCTACATGGCCCAGGCGCGCGGGCTGGACCTCAAGACCAGCGCCGAATTCACCATGATGCCCTTCGCATGCATGACGGTCTTCTGTCTCGGCGGCGGCTTCACCTCCGATATTCTCACCCGCGCCCGCGGCTTGCGCGTGGGCCGGTGCATTCTGGGTTCGGTGTCCATGTTGCTGACTGCAGTGTTTCTGGTGGTTGGTTCCCGCGTGCCGGATGCCTTCGCCGCAGCAGTGCTGCTCTCGCTGGGGGCAGGGTGCCTGTACTTTGGGCAGAGCATCTTCTGGTCCGTCTCCACCGATCTGGCGGGCAAGAACTCGGGCGTGTTCTCTTCCATCATGAATATGAGCTGTCAGATCGGCGGCGCGCTCACTGCCTCGCTCACTCCGTGGCTGGCGCAGCACTATGATTGGAAAATGCCATTTTCAGTCGCGGCTTCGCTTGTGCTACTGGGAGCGCTGGCGTGGCTGTTGGTACATCCCGAGCGACCGCTCGAAGTGTGAACGGCCTGACGCACGATCCATTTCGTAATCACGGATGCAATCACACCGGAAACGGCAACCGTTTAGCTCGACACATGAAGATATCGTGTGCCCACTCAAGCCTCGTCTTCTACATTCCTTGCGTCTTGTGCTCTGTGTCGGGAGGATTGGATCGGCCGCGCCGACAAAGGCCCAGCTGCGAGTTAGCGCAGCACAGGTGGTCATGACCCCACCTGTCTCCCCCGGAGTGCTGGGCCGACAGGCAAGTATGAGCACGAGGTGCTCCATACGCGTGCCATCGCAATTAGCATTCGCCAATCGCGGTGTATCCCAATTACGCGATGCATCCCACCAACGGCCATCTCGCCAACTTCACCAGCACCGACTCAAAGCTGCGTTGACCTGTATAACAGGGCTTTGCTAGACTACAGCTGTTTCGTCCAAGGAACCATTAGGAAGTACGACTCTATGAAGTTGAAGACATGGTCGCTCGTGTTGCCGCTTGCTGTCGGGTGCGTCCTCGCACCCGTGCTCTCCTACAGTGGTGTTGCTCAGCAAACTCCGCCCGCCGCCAACGCCACGCCGGATCTGCCGCCCGGTCCCGGTCGTGAACCATTCCTGCGCATCTGCACCGGCTGCCATTCCACGTCCGTGGCCACCGCCGAGCGCCGCACTGCGGAAAGCTGGGCGAACGTCGTCGATGACATGCGCGCTCGCGGAGCCAACGGCTCTGATGAAGACATGGATTAAGATCACAGCGTGGCTCGCCGCCAACTATTCGCCCAATCCGTCCGAGCCCAAGTCAACAGCGCCGACACCCCGGTAATTCACCGCTCGGTGTCTCGATCTGGTTTTCTGTTCAACAGTCGGTTTGTTGAGTGTTGGTGTGGGTTTCATCGGCTTGCGGGAGTCCTGTCCGTGGTCTTTGGCGTCTTCAGTCGCAGCTCTGATCTAGCTTTGCCTGCTGCTTCTGCACCATCAGCCGTGGCAGGCTGCACAAGTTGTGCGCCGCGCAACCGAAGACGAACAGCCAGTCGGCCTTGTGCAGTCCGCGCAGCTTCACCTGGCGAATCGGCCGGGTCTGCTTCAGCCAGCCGAAACACTTCTCAACAGTAGCGCCTGCAGCACGTACTCGGGAGCAATCGAAGATCGGCCTGAGATCGCATACAGCTTGTCGAACTCTCCGCTCTTCGCGCGTGCAAAGCTCTTTTTTTATGTGAAATTGTGAGCAGCTACTCAGCCAACGCGATCTGTTCGGTCATCTCCGAGATCAAAGCTGCTTCCCTGGACGTTGCAGGATCTACTTATCGAAGAATCGATAACGGATCGTCCAATCCTGACTTGCACCGGGAGCGATGTGGATATGAATGTATGCTTCGGGTGCGATCACAGCCGGCACTGACCAGAAGTTAATACTGGCGAGTGGTGAATCGCTCGTCTGCTCCACGCCAACTCCGGTCTTTACGTTCTTGACGATAAAGTCATAATCAGAGGGCCTGCTGGAGAAGCCCGTAATGCCACTCTGTACTGACTGACGCTCCTGGAGTTCGCTGTGGTAGACGAGATCGTGTCCATTGAGTTCGCCACCGTTCGCGAGAGGGCGGGAGGCGGTTGGTGTAAAGGCAAAATGGACTGACATGTCAGTACCAGTAGTGACGTTATCGAGCCGGTAGAAGTCGTGATCGTAGACGTCCGTATCGATTGTCTTCGTGCCGGTGTTTTTCATGTGGTGGTGGATCACCAGTACCGGCGCACCTTTTTCAAGCTCGAGTGTCTTGGTGTAGGCGTACCCATAACCTACCGGAGAACTCAGGTTTTGCGTGATCGTGACCTCGTTCGATTTCGCTTTGTAGCTCCACTTGCCGTGATCAACAATCGGATACGGTGTTGAAAACTTATACGGAGCATCGTCAAGTCTGCGCAGAACACCCACACCCGGCTTGACGAATAGATCGCCAGCCTTGGCGTCATCAAAACCAAGCGGCGCCTTCGACTCCAGGGAATTAAACTCTTCCACCGGCCCGGAAAGCGAATCGTGGCCCATGGGGTCGTGGGTTGGCCGCCAAGGATTGAAATAGGTGTGCCCATCATAGGAAAGACATGGGATGACGCCGGACCAATCAAAACGTGAGGCGCGGTACCAACCCTTGTCCGCATCGGGAAGATCGATGAGTGCGTGGACCGAGCCGTTGGAAATAGAGACCTGTGGGACATCGGTTGCCGTCTGGCTGGCGCAGGGATCGGGACCTTTGGAGCTGTTCCTTTGAGCCCATGCTGCTGACCCCAGAAACGCCGTGCTGAAAACCGCGAGTGATGCCCATACGCAGAAAGCCTTCATTTCCGTATATCCTCCATGCATTCGGAATGGCATGCATTCTAAATGCATTCGCCGATTGTATTTAAAGCAGAAACCCGGTGATGTTAGCAATGTCCTATTAGACAGGTCAAGCATTTTTTCAAAACAACGAGCGGCCTTCTGCGGGACTCGGGATTCCGCGGTTCCCTGAAGACAACGCCATCATCGATGGCAAACCCCTGGGCGGGTACGGCCCAATCGGCGCGTTGACCCTTGGTGCTGGCAACGCGCTGGGAGGCGAGTCTCGATTTTGCAGCTGGCACGGATCAGCTGTTCGATTTTCGCGAACTACCCTCTTGACCTGTTTGACAGGCTCTGCTACTCTTCCGTCGATTAAGGTTCAGCACTTTTGCCTCTCTCGGGGCAAAAGTGGGCTGGCACTCTGCGGACCTTTCGTTCGTTCGCGCGTGTTTTAGCCCAAGCATGATTCCGATACGTGGTTATTTACTGGAGGTTAGAAGTATGGGTTTACGTGGGAGCATGGTCAGCGTGGTTCCATCGATGTTTTTGTGCGCGGCAGTGACCTGTTTTGGGCAGCTCTCGGGTTCTGGACAAGCATCGGGCGATTGGCCGATGTATGGCCATGATGGCGGCAGTACTCGTTTTTCTCCCCTCACTCAGGTCACCGTCGATAACGTCAGCAAGCTGAAGCGGGCGTGGACGTTCCATATGACGCCAGCAGGACCAGCGGCGGCGCCTGCTGCGCGAGCTAACGGCGCGCCAGCCGGTGCGCCAGTGCGCGTCGCTCGACCCCGCCGAAGCGAGGCAACGCCACTCATGGCCAACGGTGTCCTCTACCTGCCCACGCCATTTAGTCGGGTGGTGGCGCTCAATGCAAGCACTGGCAAGCAGATCTGGGAATACCAGTTAAGCAACAATGACAATGCCTCGACGCGCGGCGTGACCTACTGGCCTGGCGACGGGAAGAAGCTGGGACCGCGCATCGTATTTGGCACTGCCGCCGGCTCGCTCATCGCTCTCAACGCCAAGACCGGCAAGCCGTCCGAAGGATTCGGCACCAACGGCGTCGTCGATTTCAGGGAGGGTGTCGCCAACGGATTCAAGACACAAGTTGGCCTGAGCTCTCCGCCTTCGATTTACAAGAATGTCATCATCACCGGCGTGCGCGTACAGGAATCGCCCACCCTTGGGCCATCTGGTGACACACGCGGCTGGGATGTCGTGACAGGTAAGCTTCTATGGCAGTTTCATTCCGTACCGCATCCGGGTGAGGAGGGCATTGAAACCTGGAAGACGCCGGATTCTTGGAAAAATCGCTCTGGCACCAATGCGTGGGGCTTCCTCAGCGTCGACCAGACCACCGGTTCTGTCTTTATCCCCATCGGCGCCTCCACGACCGATGCTTACGGGGGCGACCGTAAAGGCGCAAATCTCTATAGCCAAACCCTCCTTGTGCTCGATGCGCTCACAGGGAAGCAGAAGTGGCACTTTCAGGCCATTCATCACGATACCTGGGATTACGATCTTGCGGCGGCGCCCATTCTCGCTTCCGTTCACCGCGGAACGGGAACCATTCCAGTCGTCGTTTTGACCTCCAAGACTGGCCTGGTCTTCATTCTCGACCGTCGCGATGGAACACCGATCTATGGCGTAGAAGAACGCCCGATTCCAGCCAGCGACGTACCGGGAGAGGATTCTTACAACACCGAGCCATGGCCGCTGAAGCCCACGCCGCTTTCGCGCATGAGTTTCACGAAAGCTGAAATCTCTACTGTGACACCGGAGCACAATAAAGCATGCGAGGACCTGTTCACCAAATATCCCGGAATGCATAATGACGGCCCCTTCACGCGATATGGTTTGAAGCCATCGATCGTGTTTCCAGGAACATGGGGAGGCTCGGACTGGCAAGGTGGATCCTACGATCCAAAATTGAACTATGTCTTCTATAACGTGAACGATTACGCGGATCTGGGACAGATTGTTCCTACCCGGCCGGGTTCGGATATTGCCTATGAACGAAAAGGCCCGATCCGTGGCAGCTATGATCGCTTCGCGGATGACGAGAAAGGTTGGCCGTGCCAGCAACCGCCTTGGGGCGAGCTGGTTGCACTGAACCTGGACACGGGCGAATACGCGTGGCGCGAGCCATTCGGCACCATCCCAGAGCTCGACGCTAAGGGCGTACATAACACCGGCTCCCTGAATATGGGCGGATCGATAGCCACTGCTGGGGGACTCCTTTTTATTGCCGCCACTCCCGACCAGCATTTTCGGGCATTCGAAGCCAAAACCGGAAAGATGTTGTGGGACACTACGCTGGAAGCTGCCGGGGTAGATACTCCCATCACCTACAAGGGCCCGGACGGTAAACAATACATCGTGATCGTTGCCTCTGGCGGAGCTTTCAGCAAAAGCAGCGGCGATGTCGTGGCCGCCTACGCTCTGCCGTAAGATGCTGTCGAAGCCGTCTCGCCCATGCGAGGCGGCCTCTGCTTCGCTTATGGAAATTCCACACCTGTAGCACTTTGCCGAGGATTGTGTGATCCCCGAATCAGGTCGATGTACCCAACTTCTTAGAACCTGGAGATAGCATGAAACGGATCATCGCACTTTCTGTGATTGCAACTTGCTTCGCGTCTGCATCTACCTATGCGCAGCGGGCACCGCGCGGTGGACAGCAACAGTCAGATTTCCGGACCGATGCGCTGGACCCTTCGCCAGTCAACCCGGCTGTTGATCCCAATATTGATATGTTCGTCAACGATTACAAGAACGCCAAGCCCCACACGATGTATGGCAATCTTGTCGTCCGCGACATTCTGACCAAGCTGGAAGGCCCAGATCCGATTCACCCCACCCGAAAGGGCGCTATCCTGACCGACATTACGTCGGTCAGCCATGCGACGCTCGCACCCGGTGCCACTGCCAGCGGAAAAGTGCCCCAGGGTGACGTACAGATTTACTACGCTGTCGCAGGGGAAGGAAAACTCACGGTCAATTCCAAGTCGTACGACATCAGTGAGGGCGTGGGATTCACGCTGACGCCTGACTTCAACTTCAAGCTGACCAGTACGGGCAAAGTGCCCCTGGCTTTCTACGTCAGGGCGCAGCCGCTTCCCAGTAGCTACAAGTCGAGCCCAGACGTTGTGGTTGTGAACCGCTTTGACCTCGACAGGAGGGTTGGTGCGCACTGGGTACATACCTGTAGCGGTGGTCCCAATGGCATGAATCTCTGCACGATTCCCCCGCATACGATGCCGCAGCCTCACAGCCATCCGGCAGAAGAGGCGTGGATCATGGTGAAAGGCGATACGATTCTCTCGCTCGGCAAGAGCCTTCGTCGCATGGTACCGGGTCAGGCCTACAGGATTCCTCCCACGGGGGTCACGGCACACAGCAATATCAACTTCAGTGATGTACCGGTCGAGATGATCTACATGGGACCACTTTCCCGTGGAGCAAACGGTGGCGGGGCACCCGGCGCACCTAGGGCGCAGCGCGCTCCTCAGGAAGGAAAGGACTTCGCGAGGCTTGATAACAGTCCGATCAACCCGGCGACCGAGCCCGATGTGGACATGTTCATGGGTAACTGGCGCGATGCGTTTCCCCGCGTGATGCATGGCAATCTCTACTTCCGGGACATGCTCACCGCTCTCCAGGGAACTGACAGCCTGCATCCTACGCACAAGGGAGCGGTACTCACCGATGCGACTGCGGTCAGTTATGCCATGCTCGAGCCTCGCTCGACTGCCCACCCTGTCAAGGACGAGCTGAAGGACATCCAGCAGGTCTTCGTTGTGAACAGCGGCACCGGAGTGATCAAGGTCGGCTCAAAGAGCTACGATCTGTCGAAGGGCAAAGCATTCATCCTTACGCCCGGCCTCGACTACCGCATGACGGCAACCGGCAATCAATACATGACGTTCTATGTTGTCAGCCA